>JBBDKK010000204.1:0-11367 GCA_040879395.1 Phycisphaerales bacterium | reverse complement strand
GCGCGTGAAGTGCGGCGCAAAGTTTGCCGATGGAGTGTGTATGGCCGCCGATCTCAACTCGATCCTGAAACTCGAAGTGCCCCTAGTGGTCGTACTCGGGGAACGCCCGCTGAAGATCAACGAGATCCGCAGCTGGGTGCCGGGATCGATCATAGAGCTGGCCAAGGGGGCCGAGGCGGACCTGGAGGTCCGGGTCAACAACAAGTTCATCGGCACGGGCACGGCCGTCAAGATCGGCGAGAACTTCGGCATCCAGGTGAACTACATCGGCGACTCCGCCGAGCGGATCGCCGCCATGGGACCGTCGGACCCCGCCGACCTCGACGGCGAGGACATGGACGCCGAATCGCTTGCCGCCGCCCTGCTCGACGCCTGACCGCCAATAACAACTTGTTGCTCACCGGGCGAAATCGCGTCCCTGAATGCCGTTGCGTGTGGCCCAGAAGAAGGCCGGGTATTTGCCCATCCCCGAATCGGGGTTGCCGATCTCGAAGCCGTCTTCGTGCATCGAGTAGTACTCGAGCGCATCGTAACTGAAGTCCCACTCATCGGTCGGCGAGAATGCCTCCCCGGATCGTCCGTTTGAGTCGGCCATCTTGGAGAAGATCTCCGATATTTTCACCCTCGATACGCTCCCATCGGCGGTGGCCACGGAGGGCTCGGCATCGTAGTTGTTCCATTGCGGCGGCAACGGCTCCTTGCCGAAGATGATTGCCTGACCGCCGCCGATATCCGGATTGCGATAGCTGGCGGTGCGTTCCTTCTTGGTCCAGTCGAACCGTTCCCACATGATGACCTTCTGCGATGGGTAAGTCACATCGGATAGAAAGTTGCGGCGGGCCATGGATGCCGAAGGGTTGTTGTATTGAGCGGTGGGTCGCATGTCTTCTTTGTATCGCTGAGCTGAGAACCAGATTGTCGGGGACAGCACATACGAGCAATCCCAGTACCCGGTGTCGAGTGTCCAGCCGGGGGGCGGGTCTTCCTGGAGCTGTTCGACCCGTTGGATCAGGACGCGATCGGAAGGCGAGAACTGCACCTCTGAGGCGTAATCGCCTTGGCTCAACCAACCGCCCACCACGGAATACCAGTGGAACGCGTATGACTCGGAATACCATTTGCTGTTGCGAGCACCGGCATAGGTGAAATCGAGTCCGGGTAGATTGGATCCCACTTTCCTCGCCACAGCCCACCCCTGGCCCCCGAGGCCACCCGGTCGGTAATCACGGATCTGAAAAGGCACCATCAGACTGCCGCGCGATTCGCTGGCGTAGACCTCCTGAACTTGGGCCAACGAACGCAGATTGGCCTGGCTCTTCACCAGTTGGGCGGTGGTCCGAGCGCTTCCCAGCGCCGGCAGCAGGATGCCGATCAGGATCGCAATAATGGCGATGACCACGAGCAGCTCGATGAGTGTAAATCCTTTTTTCACAGGAACTTCCTAACGGTTCGAGGATTGTGCCGAAGGGAAACCCACCAGAACTGGCTCTCGGCATATGAGGGAGAAGAATCCGGCTTCACACAAACCCAGCCGGCTCCCAAACACTATACAGGAAAATCGGTGCCTGCACAAACACCTTCTCCACCAAAGCCCCCCGGTATCAGGATGAGGGCCCGATATTTGCCTGTTTTGGGGGTTTCTTGGCGACCGGGAACAACCCGCGTGTCTGGGGGAGCCGATACAATACCCGCGTCCGGTCCCCTCCCGGCCTCCCTCACGACCTCTCAACGAGCCCGAAGTATGCCCAGAGATATCCCCGTCGGCAACGGCAACCTGTTGATCACCTTCGACGAGCAGTACCGCATGCGGGACCTCTACTCGCCGCGGGTCGGGCGGCACAACCATACAAACGGGCATGTGCAGCGTTTCGGGGTCTGGGTCGACGGCGTGATGGCCTGGATCGAGGACGAGGGCTGGCATCGGAACCTTCAGTACAAGCCGGACTCGCTGACCACCGAGGTCACCCTCACCCACCACAATCTGGGGATCGAGATCGTCAGCAATGATGTCGTGGACCTCAACAAGCCCGTCTACTTCAGGCACCTGAGCGTGCGGGATCTGGCTGGCAAGGCCCGCGATGTCCGCCTGTTCTTCCACTGCGACCTCTCGATCAACGGCTCACCGGTGGGCGATACGGCCAACTACGACCCGACGACCCGGGCCGTGATCATGTACAAGGACGATGCCTACTTCCTGATCAACACCTGCGACCAGACCAAGGCGGGCGTGGACCACTGGGCCATCGGCACCAAGCGCGTCGGCGGGGCCGAGGGCACCTGGCGCGATGCGGAGGACGGCCAGCTCGGCCGCAACGCCATCAGTCAGGGCTCGGTGGACGCGACGGTAGGCATCAATCTGCAGGTCAAGCCCTTCGAGACCCAGGAAGCCACGATGTGGATCGTGTGCACTGAGAACTACGAGGACGCCAAGGAACTCAATCAGCGCATCTGGGAGATCGGCCCCGACCGGCTGATCTCGCGCACGGAGGCCTATTGGAAGCTCTGGTCCCGCAAAGAGCCGATCAACACCGGCGTCCTGCCCGAGCCCGTCCAGGACCTCTTCTACCGCAGCCAGCTGATCCTGCGGACGCAGATCGACAACGGCGGGGCGATCATCGCCGCCAACGACAGCGACATCACCCACTTCGCCGGCGACCACTATTCCTACTGCTGGATGCGTGACGGCGCGCTCGTCGCCCACGCGCTGGTATTGGCGGGCCAGAGCGAACTGAGCCGCAACTTCTTCCGATTTGCCCACCAGTGCATCGGCAACAAGCCCTACTTCCTGCACAAGTACACCCCCGAGGGCAACCTGGCCAGCTCGTGGCACCCGTGGGTGCTCGACGGCCAGCCGATCCTGCCCATCCAGCAGGACGAGACCGCGCTGACCCTCTGGGCCCTGCGCGAGCACTTCGAGGCCTTCCGCGATGTCGAGTTCATCAAGCCGCTGTATCTGAGTCTGGTCGTCTACCCCGCGCAGTGGATGCTCGAGCACCGCGACCACAACGGGCTGCCGCTGCAGTCGTGGGACCTCTGGGAGGAGCGGCGCGGGATCCATACCTTCACGGTCGCCGCCACCATCGGCGCGCTCAATGCCGCCGCCGCCTTCGCGCGGGACTTCGGCGAGATCGACCGGGCCGCATCATTCAAGGAGGGCGCCGAGCGCATGAAGGGCGCGCTCCGCCGCCACCTGTGGCACAAGGAACGCAAGCAGTTCGCCCGCATGGCCGTCCCCCTCGAAGACGGCAGCTACCGCCTGGACATGACCCGCGACAGCGCCAACTACGCCCTCTTCGCGTTCGGCGCGTTTGCGCCCGATGATCCCATGGTCGAGACCGAGATGGAGTCCATCCGCGAGCGTCTCTGGGTCAAGACGGATGTCGGAGGCTGCGCCCGCTACGAACGCGATTACTACCACCAGGTCGAAACCGAGAAAACAGACGCGGTCCCAGGAAACCCCTGGGTCATCTGCACCCTCTGGCAGGCCCAGCACCACATCGCCAAGGCCAAGTCCCTGGCCGAACTCCGCAAGGCGATGCCGCTGCTGGAGTGGACCGTCGATCGCACGCTGGAATCCGGCGTGCTCGCCGAGCAGTTCGACCCGTATTCCGGGGCACCGATGTCCGTCTCGCCGCTGACCTGGTCGCACGCCACGCTCGTGGCGACCTGCGTGATGTACGCCAAGAAGCACGACCAGCTCACCGCCGCGACGGGCGCACCTTCAGCAACGGCCGATCTGCGGGACAACACCAACCGCAACTGATCTTCGCGCGCCCCTCGCCCCTCGCTCAGCCACCCCACTCGCTCAGCACCCCGCCTCTACCTGCTCAGCCGCGTGACCAGCCGGCCCAGCCCCTCCACATCCCGCTGGGTGATGATCCGATCGAGTTCCGGGTCCCGGTCTCCATCGCTCCCACGGACCTTGGCCAACGACTGCTCGGCGCGTTTCCACAGCCGATCGAGCTTCTTCTCATCCCCCGCGGCCAGCACCATCTCCGTGGAAATCTCGCCCAAGCGGGTGATGACGATGGTGTCGATGTTGTCGTAGTACCGGTTGATGATCTTCCGCTGATACGATGAATACTCGCGTCCGCCCGCCATGTGTCGTCCTCCGCCCAAAGAACGCAGTGTATCCCGCCCAGCCCGCCAACGAAAAAAGCACCCACCAGACCCTGAAAACGGCCGGTGCGCGCTCCTGAAAATACCCCCCGAAGGACTCGAACCTTCAACCCGCTGATTAAGAGTCAGCCGGAAAACGGCTCTGAAGATATCGAGAAGGGCGATTTTTCGGAGCGCGTAAGCAGATCCGTGAGTAAGCCAATCGGAGCCCTCCCAGATGCACACGATGCTGCTAAGATCGCCGATGCGATGAGCCGGCTTGCAGCGGAACAGCGTGAGGCGTTGGCAGTGCTTATCAAACTGCTCTGCCGTTGATCGACTGGTAGATCAAGCCGAGGAGGGCAACTCTGCGGTATGGCCACGATCTTCGAGGCCTAGTGGTGGTTCCTGTTTCCGATGAGATCCCAATGAAATCGTAGATTCGTTTGAGCTGTAATTTGCTTGACACTGTTCAAATCCGGTATATACTGGCATTCATATGCCAATGTTTATACGTCACCCCAGCGGTCCGGAATCCGCCCAGCGCATCACCGCCGCGATCGACGATCGCCTGGATCTGCTGCTCTTCAAAGCTCTGTCTGATCCCACGCGTCTGCTCGTCCTGTCTTGTCTGGTCAAGTGTGGTCGGGCGTGCTCGGTCTCCGAGGTTGCCCAGTGCTGTGATGTCGAGTTCTCCGTGGTCAACAAGCACATGAAGGTGCTCGCCGCTGCGGGCGTGCTCTCGGCCGAGAAGGAAGGTCGAACGGTCTGGTACGCCGCCCGATGCGGCGATCTGTGCGAGCGATTCGCGGGTCTGATCGATGCGATCGCTGAGTGGTGCCCGAATCTGACTTCACCCAACTCAGGGACTACGGCATCGTGCTGCGCGACCACGCCGGGGGGCATGGTTGATGGAGCGTAAAGAGTGGACCAGAGGAATGGACCAAGTGTTACCGCGCAACACATGCGGATCAAAACAGCTCACCAACCCAAGGAGCACGAACATGAGCTACCCAGCCACAACCATTGAAGTCTTTGACCCACCCATGTGCTGCTCAACCGGCGTGTGCGGCACGGATGTCGATCCACAGCTCTCACGCTTCGCATCCGATCTCGCCTGGCTCAAGGAGCAAGGCGTTTCGGTTCGCCGCTACAACATGGCGCAAGAGCCGCAGGCGTTTATGGACAACGAGCAAGTTAAATCCGCTGTCAACCAAACCGAAGGCGCCGCCCTGCCCGCGATCGTGCTCAACGGGCGACTGATCAGCCAGGGCGTGTACCCGACACGCGAACAGCTCACCACACTGATGCAGTCTGCGAATCCCGCGCCGGCGAGCGTCTCGCTGACGCCGGCGAATCAGGAACAGGGCGGCGGATGCTGCGGTCCCGAAGGGTGCTGCTGAAGAACTCGCAAACCAACGGCTGGTGCGCGAAAACGACTCGAACAGAAAAGAAGATCATCATGACATGGCTCGATCATACTGGCAAGTTCTATTTCTTCACTGGCAAAGGGGGTGTCGGAAAGACTTCCCTCGCCTGCGCCACGGCGGTCAAGCTCGCCGACGCGGGTAAGCGGGTCCTGCTCGTCAGCACCGACCCCGCCTCCAACCTCGCGCAGGTATTTGGTATCGAGATCGGAAGCGGTGTTCCAACACAAATCAAAGGCGCAGAGAACCTCTCCGCGCTCAACATCGACCCCGAAGCCGCGGCCATGGCGTACCGCGCCAAGATCATCGACCCGGTACGCGAGAACATGCCCGCGAAAGTCGTCAAGGACATGGAGGAGCAACTCTCCGGTGCCTGTACCACCGAGATCGCGGCCTTCGACGAGTTCACGACACTGCTCACCGACGATGAACACACACGCCAATACGACCACATCATCTTCGACACCGCCCCAACGGGACACACTCTCCGCCTCATGAAGCTCCCCGCGGCTTGGAGCGCGTTCATCGAGAACAACAAGAGCGGAGCGTCGTGTCTGGGCCCTCTGGCGGGGCTTGAGAAGCAAAAGGAACGGTACTCCCAGGCGGTTCATGTCTTGGCGAACCCCGAGCAGACCCGTCTCGTGCTCGTCACCCGCCCTGAGCCCGCCGCGCTTCGTGAAGCAGACCGCACTCGAGGCGAACTCGAATCACTCGGCATCAAAAACCAATGGCTCATCGTCAACGGGATGATGCCGGAAACGACAAGCAGCGACCCGCTGGCACACGCGATGCGTGAGCGGGGCAAAAATGCCCTCGACGCGATGCCTGAAGGGCTCAAAGCACTCTCCACAGACATGGTAGAACTGCAGGGACACAACCTCATCGGTATCGCGGCGATCAGAGCACTGCTCAACCCAGAGAACTCCGATCATGCCGCATCGATCGATCAATCACCGCCATCGATTGAAGAACCATCATTGAGTGTACTGGTCGAAGAGATCGCACAGCAGGGCAACGGCTTGATCATGGTGATGGGCAAGGGAGGTGTTGGAAAAACAACCATCGCCGCCGCGATCGCGGTCGAACTCGCAGCCCGCGGCGAGCAGGTGCACCTCACGACGACCGATCCCGCCGCCCATGTCGAACAACTGATCGACGAAGCGCCGGAGAACCTACAGGTGGACCGGATCGATCCGGAAGCCGAGACCAAGCGCTACAGCGAGCATGTATTGGCCAGCAAGGGCAAGGATCTGGACGAACAGGGACGCAAGGTGCTTGAAGAGGACCTGCGTTCGCCATGCACCGAAGAGGTCGCGGTGTTCCACGCGTTCTCTCGGGTCATCCGTGAGTCATCCAAAAAGTTTGTCGTGGTCGACACCGCCCCGACCGGTCACACGCTCCTGCTGCTCGATGCCACCGGCTCCTACCACCGTGAGGTCGTCCGCTCGCTTGGTGACAAATCCGGAAAGGTCACCACCCCGATGATGCGTCTGCAGGATCCGAAACAAACCAAGATGCTGCTCGTGACACTGCCGGAGACAACCCCGGTGCTCGAAGCGGCCCAGTTGCAGGACGACCTGCGCCGGGCGGGCATCGAGCCATGGGCCTGGGTCATCAACGCCTCACTGGCAGCGGCCGGTCCGACCGACCCGCTGCTGGTTCAACGCGCCGCCGCGGAAGTGAAGCAGATCGAAGCCGTGAAACAGGATTACGCAAAGCGTATCGCCATCGTCCCTTGGCAGAAAGATGAACCCGTCGGTGTTGAACGCCTGAGCTCGATTGCTCGTCAGAATACGCCAGAGACCGTATCGAAAACAAGCTAAGTCGTGCCCGACGACTGCCGCCGAGACTCGGACGAGGACGACGCCCGCTTACAGATTGTATATTTGTGCCTAGCCTACAGCCCTGCATCCACCCGCACCAGACCGCACGAAAATCACCCCGGAAGCAGAACCCCCGGAGGAACCGGAATGCATCACCGCATGGGGATGCGCGGCCCTGCACGGACCCCGAGCCAAATACCCCCCGAAGGACTCGAACCTTCAACCCGCTGATTAAGAGTCAGCTGCTCTACCGATTGAGCTAGGGAGGCGTATCGTCTGGGTCTAATATAGCCCGATACGCCCCCCGTGTCCAGCATTCCCCGCGTTGACTCTCAAGCCATTCCGGGCTATCGTTGCCGTCCCCTCCGGCTTTGTCGCCGGCAGATTCCAGAGACCACCCGCCGCGGACATCTTGCGGCCTATCCCCGCCCGGATACAGGGTTTGCACCCTCGCAAAAGCCCACCCGAGCACCAAGGAGAGCACCAATGCTTCCAGCACAACGCCAGAGCAGAGGTCGTTCCAAGCGCCGCCGTTCACACGACGCCATCACGGGCAAGAAGCCCACGATCTGCCCCCTCTCGGGGATGCCCAAGCTGCACCACCGCGCATGCGCCGAGTCCGGCTATGTCCGTCCCGGCCTGCGCATCAAGGTCCGCAAGCTCGGCATCGGCACCAACGCCTGATCGGCCCCCGGGCAACCCGCACCACAGCACGCTCGGAGGCCGCCCTTGTCGATCCGCATCGCCATTGATGTTATGGGGGGCGATCATGCCCCCGGCGCCATCCTTGATGGCTCCATCCAGGCGCTCGAACACCTCGGCGACGACGATGCCCTTGTCCTCATCGGCCCCGAGCAGCTCATCGCCGATTACCTCAGAGAAAACAGCATCAGCGACAAGCGCCTGGAGATCGTCCACGCCACCGAGACGATCCCCATGGGCGCCTCCCCCACCGTCGCCGTCCGCCAGATGCCCGACTCGAGCATCGTCAAAATGGCCCAGCTCGGCTCCCGCAAAGCCGAAACGCCCTGCGACGCGGTGATATCAGCGGGCAACACCGGCGCATGTGTCGCCGCCGGACAGATGCACATGAAACGACTCGCCGGCGTCCACCGCCCCGGCATCGCCGTCACCTTCCCCTCATTCCACGGCCCCGTCGTCCTCTGCGACGCCGGCGCCAACCCCGAGCCGCGCGCCACCCACCTCTGGCAGTACGCCGTCATGGCCGATGTCTTCGCACGCCGCGTTCTGGGCAATCAGTCCCCACGCGTCGGCCTGATGAACATCGGCTCGGAAGAGGGCAAGGGCTCGGGCCTAGCCAAGGAAACCGCCGATCTGCTCAAACGCACGCCCGGCATCAACTACATCGGCTATGTCGAGGGACGCGATGTCTTCGGTGGCACCGCCGATGTCATCGTCACCGACGGCTTCGTGGGCAACACGGTCCTCAAAATGGCCGAGGGATTCGCCAAGAGCATCTTCCAGGCAATCGCCCAGGAAATCTACGAGCAGGACCCCGCTCTGGCACGCCAGTTCGAGCCCATCGTCAGGCAGATCTACAAGAAAAACGATTACCACGAGTACGGCGGGGCCCCCCTGCTGGGCGTCAACGGCGTCATGATGATCGCCCACGGCACCTCCGAGGCACGCACCATCAAATCCGCAATCCGCAACACCCTCGGCTATGTCCGCGGCCATGTGAACGACGAGATCGTCCAACGCCTCGGCCAGCTCGCCGAGATCGAGCAAGGCGAGCCCGCGTCATGACCAAAGGACCAAACGCCGCGGGATCCGGCGTCGAGATCATCGGATGCGGGCACTGCCTGCCGGAGACGCGGCTGACCAACGCCGATCTCGAAAAGTGCATGGACACCAACGACGAGTGGATCGTCAAACGCACCGGCATCAAGGAACGCCGCCGCGCCCGCATCGAGGAGGGCGAACTCACCTCTACCCTCTCCATCAAGGCCCTCAACGAAGCCCTGTCCGACGCCGGGATCACCGCCACCGACCTGGACATGCTCCTCGTGGCCACCATGACCCCCGATATGCCCACGCCCTCCGTGTCGTGCATCACCGCCCAGAAGATCGGCGCGGGCAACATCGGCGCCCTCGACATCAACGGCGCGTGCTCCGGCTTCGTCTTCACCATCTCCCTGGCCGACTCGATGGTCCGCTCGGGCGCGTACGGCACCATCGGCGTCGTCGGAGCCGACACCCTGACCCGCTATGTCGATTATTCAAACCACGGCCGCGGAAACGCCATCCTCTTCGGCGACGGGGCCGCCGCCGTGATCGTCCGACGCACCGAGGACGCCACAAAGGGCATGACCGCCCACCGCATGCACACCGACGGCACCGGCAGCAAAAACCTCTACATCCCCAGCACCCGCTTCGACATCCCCGAGGGCGTCGAGTACGACCCACGCATGTGCCACCATGTCCAGATGAACGGCCAAGCCGTCTTCAAGTTCGCCGTCAACAAGTTCCAGGAAGTCATCGCCGACACGCTCGACGACGCCGGGCTCACCGCCGACGATGTCCACCACTTCATCTGCCACCAGGCCAACTCACGCATCCTCGACGCCGCCCGCGACCGCTTCGGCATCGCAGAGGACAAACTGCTGATCAACATCCACAAATACGGCAACACCGTCGCCGCCTCGTGCCCGCTGGTCTTCTACGAACTCATGAAGGCCGGACGCATCAAGCCCGGCCAGCGCGTGATGTTCCTGGCATTCGGCGCGGGGCTCACCTGGGGCTCATCGCTCTGGCAGCTCTGAGTCGTTTCCCGCCTGTGGTTCACCCGCCGAACCATCGGCGGTATGATCCGGCAATGATCGAAAGGGGTGCAAGCCTATGACCACCATCATCCTCTGCCCGGGCCAAGGCGCGCAGGCCGTCGGCATGGCCCGCCAATGGCACGACACATCCGAGGCCGCCCGCGCCGTCTTCCAGCAGGCCGACGCCGTCCTCGCCGACACGCTGGGCGCGCCGCTCTCGCAACTCTGCTTTGAGGGGCCCGCGGACACGCTCAACCGCACCGATGTCTCACAGCCCGCGATCTACACCGCGTCCGTCGCCTGTTTCGCCGGCTGGCTCGATAGCGAGAACACCACCAAAGGCGAACTGGGCATCGCCGCCACCGCGGGGCTCTCGCTCGGCGAATATACCGCCCTGTACCTGGCCGATGCCTTCAGCTTCGAAAACGGACTCAGGCTCGTCGCCCTGCGAGGCCGCGCGATGCAGGACGCCGCCGAAGCCGTTGAATCTTCTATGGTCGCCCTCATCGGCGCGGATGAAGACTCCGCCACCGCCGTCTGCGACAAGGCCCGCGGCGATGACATCCTCGTCCCCGCCAACTTCAACGCCCCTGGCCAAGTCGTGATCTCCGGCTCCGCCGCCGCCTGCGACCGCGCCGAGAAAATCGCCGCCGAAATGGGCCTCCGCGGCACTCGTCTGAGTGTCGCCGGCGCATTCCACTCCCCCATCATGGCCCCCGCCGCCGACCGCCTCGCCGAAGCCCTCGCCGCCACGCAGATCAACGACCCCGCCTGCACCGTGATGTCCAATGTCACCGCACAGCCCCACACCAACAACCCCGACGACATCCGCCAACGCCTCGTCGACCAGCTCACCAGCCCCGTCCGCTGGGCCGACTGCTGCACGCACCTCATCAAGACCACCGACAACCCCGCCTTCCACGAACTCGCCCCCGGCAAGTCACTCGCCGGCATGATGCGCCGCATCGACCGCGCCGCCAAGGTTGAGTCCCACAACGAACCCGCGCCCGTTTCCTGAAACCAGATCTGAGATCCACCCATGACCGATCAACGCGTCGCCATCGTCACCGGAGCATCCCGCGGCATCGGGCGGGCCATCGCCAAACGCCTTGCCGCCGACGGGCGATTCGTCGTCTGCGTCGCCCGCTCCCAAGGCCCCCTCGATGAACTCGTCGCCGAGATCAAATCCGCTGGCGGCAGCGCCTCCGCCAAGACCTGCGACATCGCCGACCCCGC
>JBBDKK010000203.1:0-11990 GCA_040879395.1 Phycisphaerales bacterium | reverse complement strand
TGCATGTTTTAGCCATGCCGCCAGCGTTCAATCTGAGCCAGGATCAAACTCTTCAGTTGATATTTGTTGCACGGCTTCCGAAGAAACCGATTCGCATCAAAAGAAGCCGATCCGACTAACCTATTCGTGCTCCCGAAAGAGGCGTAATAGGCCGGTCATTTACACCCGAAAATACTGTCTAAAGACAGCATCCCCGAATGCCCGAGACGGCAAATCTCGGCAAAGCGTTCAACACTCTAAGTGTTTTTCCAATTAAAATTGGGGCATCCACTTGCACAAGAATGTGAACGACACGGCAGCTGTGACACTGACGCGCCGACATTTTGTTGACGACCAACACTCCGTCAGGAGCCCGATTGTGCATCGGTTCTGGCCGCCTCACATTCTCGCGGTGGACCCAACTGTTCACTTGTCAAAGAGGCCGACGGTGGCGGGCATCAAGCCCGCCGGATGTCGTTGCCACCGCTCTTGGTGGCGGGGGAAAGCATAGGCCACAACCCATCGTTGTCAAACCGCGGAGCAAACATCTTGATCAATTTCTCAAGTTTCGCCACCCGCTTTGTTCGAAACCTATCCGGGGTTGTACCCATCGCCCGCTTCCCGGTCCATCTCCGGATCCAGAAGACGCCGTTTCTCGCCGGCCACGCCGACGCAGCAGGCCCAGATCTGGCTCTTCCCGCCGTCCCCGGCCTTCCTGAGCCCTTTGCGAAGGGCCCGGCTGGCGGCGGCGAATGTTGCGCCCGTGGTCCGGACATCATCGATCAGGATCCACAGCCGCACTGGTTGTCCGTTACCCCCCAAAGCCCGCTTGAGGAGCTTCTCTTGTACGACGAACGCGCCACGAATGTTCGCCGCTCTCGCAGTCGCAGACAACCCCACCTGTTCCGGGCGATGGCGGGCCCGCAGCACCCGCCGCACCGGGCATCCCAGTTCCCCGCCCGCGGCCCTCGCCAACACCAGCGTGTGGTCCACGCCGCGGGCCATGCGGCGAAAGCGGTGGGTGGGTATGGGGACTACCATGGCCTGATCGGGCTCGATTCCCGCCTGCTCACGCCGTTCACGGATCGCCCAACCCAGGTGCTTGCCAAGCCCGACGCCCGTGGGCCGCCACGCGTGGAACTTGAGCGCGAGGATCTCATCGCGGACGACCCCGTGGTAGCGGGACAACCGGATCGCGCGGTCCCAGGGCACCGGCTTCTTCCGGCAACCGGCGCAACCCTCGCCGTCGGTCTCGTGGGGCCCCACGCTTCCCCCGCACCGCCAGCAGTAGTTGTCGGCGTGGTCGCGGCTCCACCCGGTCCGGCTTGCCCAGCGATCGAACGAGAGCCCCACCCGGCCAAGCAGGTGCGTCTCGATGGATTCGATCAGGGGATTCGGCGGAGATGCCACAGCGACTTCTGGTCGCGGCGGGACTGGCTGGGATGGGGGGCGGTCCTGGGCTGGAACCGGCGGCCAGGTGAACACGGGAGCGGCCGGTTCATTACCCGGTTCGTCGCCTTGCCCGCTCATGACTCAGCTCGCACCCAGTTGCTTGCGGATCAGTTTCGCCCGCGCGATGCGGCGCTGCTGCTGGGTGAGGGCGGTCCCCAGGGACCGCTGGAGGTGCGTCGGCTGGGTCGAGAGCAGCAGGGCGTGCACGCGGTCGAGCGGGACCTCATCGACCAGCGCCATGAGCACGCCCAGGCGGACCATGCTCAGCAGTTCCATGGCCTCCTCGGTCTTCATCATGCGGGCGTGGCGGAGGGTGCCCAGGGCACGCCAGACCTGGTCTTCGAGCAGGTCGCGCCGGTTGGCCAGCAGGTTCTTGCGGGCGTGCCGCTCATAGCCCACCACGCGGGGGATGATCTCGTGTTCCATCTCGCGCAGCAGCATCTCATCGGATTTGCCAAGCGTGGTCTGGTTGGAGAGCTGGAAGAACTCCCCGGGGGATTCGGTTCCCTCGCCGTAGAACCCGCGAACGGCCAGGCCCATATCGTGGGCGGCCCTGCGGACCTTTTCGAGTTCCCCGGTCATCTTCAGGCCCGGCAGATGCAGCATCACCGAGAGCCGCAGGCCGGTGCCGACATTGGTCGGGCAGGCGGTGAGATAGCCGAAGCGCGGGTGGTAGGCGTAATCGATGCCCGACTCGATCAGGTCGTCATACTCGTTGGCCTCGGTCAGGCAGGTGCCCAGCGAGAGCCCGGATTTGATGGTCTGCAGGCGGAGGTGGTCCTCCTCGTTGACCATGATGCTCACCCGCTCGTCGGGCACGAGGATCGCCACGCCGCGGGGCTCATCGAGCCCGCCCTGCCCGCTGGACAGCTTCCCGCGCGCGTGCTGGCGGCTCATGAGCTGGCGTTCGACCAGCAGGTCTCGGTCCTCGCGCTGGACCTGATGCAGGTCGATCCACATGAACTGGGAGGGCGCCGAGGTGCCCATGCTCAGGATCCGCTGCTTGCACGCTTCAAGGATCTGTGTGCGGTCGAGCCGCGATGCCTGCGGCGTGAACGGGAACCCGGCGATGTTGCGGGCCAGGCGCACACGCGAGGACATCACCACATCGCTGGCTTCTCCGAGCCCCTGGAGCCATTCCGCGGTTTTGCTGAAAGCGGCATCCTGCATTGGGTCCCCTGAACGCATCGGCCGATGCGGGTGTTGCGCGGCGTGTCAGTCGTTCTTGGTAATCCCCG
Organism: Phycisphaerales bacterium; assembly: GCA_040879395.1. Classification (GTDB taxonomy): domain Bacteria; phylum Planctomycetota; class Phycisphaerae; order Phycisphaerales; family UBA1924; genus UBA1924. Next base: position 9,321 of record JBBDKK010000203.1, on the reverse strand, counting down.
GGGCCTTGGACGACGCGGGGGCGGGTGCGGGGCGGTGCTCGATCTGCGAAGATGTGACCGCCGTCAGGCGGGTGAGTTCGTCGCGGAGCATGGCGGCCTGCTCGTACTCCTCGTCGTTGATCGACTTGGCCAGCCGGTGCCGCAGGGTCTCAAGCCGCTCCTCGCGTTGGCGCACATCGCCCAGAAGCGATTCGATGCGGGAAGTGTCCCGAGAACCACGGCATTCGCTCAGGGCGCGACGGGGGATTTTGCCCACATGGTTGCACCCGCCCTCGTGGGCCCGCTCGATCATGGGCCCGATGCGGTCCTCAAAGGCCTGGTAGCAGGCGGGGCACCCGAGCATGCCGGTCTTCTTGAAGTTGGAGAAGGTCTGCCCGCAGCCCATGCACGCCTGGGCCGTGTTCCGCGGCTTGAGCGAGGGACGGGGTTTGACGGTGCCTTCGGACTCCTCGCGGGCGGACTGGGAACCGGAGACCACCTGGCCCATGATGTAGTTGGTCGTGGAGATCAGCTTGTCGATCGGGATATAGGGGTCGCTGCTCACACCCTGTTTGCGGGCGCAGAACTCGCATAGGTGCCTCTCCACCTTCTTCTTGTCGCTGGTGATGATGACCTCGTGGATGGTCGCTTCGTGTTTTCCGCATTCACAGAGCATCCGCTGCCCTCCCATCTGATTCCGTTCGGCTCGCTGAACCCCATGAGTATACGGGGTTTGCGTCAAAAACGAAAGGCCCCGCATCGCAGGATACGGGGCAGTTGAACTATTTTTCGCTCGATGGCCGTTTTCCGCACCCGAAAAGGGGCGTGCGGGGTGGCTGGCCGGCCTTACTCACTCTTCGTTGGCGAGCTTCTGCTGACGGGTGTAGCCGTACTTACGCTTGAGCGGCTTGACCACCAACCCGGACTTGATCGCCTGGGCAGAGGCATAGACCCGCTTGGTGGTGGTCTTGCCGTTCTCCTCGGTCACGACCGCCGTCACCTTCTGCAGGTTGGGCTTGAAGGTGCGCTTGGTGACCCCGGTCGTCTTGAGACCGAAACCGCCCTTGCTGATCTTCGCGCCGCCGTAGGCCTTTTTGTGGCCGAAGGTGGTCTTTTTTCCGGTGAACTGGCACTCGTATGGCATGGTCTTACCTCAAGTCTGTGACACCGCTGCCGGCGTCGGGTCCCGATGATAGGCGTGAATTCCCGCGAAGCAAGCACCGCCTGGATGCGGGTTTACGGCTTTTTGCCAACGCACACCGCCCAAAACGGCGACCGCCCGGGAAGCCGGATGTCTCCCCGGGCGGCGTGTCCCGTGGTGGGTGCCGATGTGGTCTACCCCGGCCAAATGTCTGCCGGAGTCGGATATTGCCTTAACCGATCAGTTTCTCGAGGCCACCGGATCCTGCGACCGGGCGTCCTCAGGAGTGATCTCGATCACGCTCGGTTCCAGCTCGTGCCGGTCCCGGTCGTCCTCGAAGTCCTCCACACGCCCCTCCTGGTCGATCAGGAACTGGGCCTCATCGACATAGTTGATGTCGCGGTCCTTGCGGGAGATGGACTCAAGGCGTGAGCGTTGCTCGGTGCGGATGCTGTTGAGCCGCGTGTTGAGCTGATCGAGCGAGTTGGCCTGGAATCGGCTGTGCTCGTCGATGGTCGCCTGGCGGTCCTCCATCATCTCGATGAGCCGATCGTTGCGAGCGATCGTGTCGATCTGGGCATCGAGCTGGAAGAGCTTGGCCTGGAACTCGGCCTGCTCCGTGGTCAGCCGCTCGTGCAGATCGGCGAGCTGGACTTCCTGATCCTGGAGGTAGCCAAGATCGGCCTTGAGGTCCTGCGCACGCGATGAATACATGTTCTTGGTCTGCTCGATCTGCTGACGCTTGGCGTACGCGTCATCGAGATCGACGGCCTTGTTGTTGAAACTGATCCGGACGATCGCCCCGGGGTTGGCGCTCTGGGTCACGCGGGCCTGGGAGATCTGGCCATCGACCACGCTCATGTCCGATGAGGCCAGGGCCACGACCTTCTTGGCAATCTGCAACTCGCGTTCGAGCTGGGCGATCTGGGTCTGGACCTCGGAGAGGTCTGAACGGACCTCGGCGATCTTGCCCGGATACTGGGCCTCGAGCTTCTTGACCTGTGCCCGCAGCAGGACCGGGTCATCGATGTTGCTATCGATGACGCCGACGACATTGCTGCGTGTCTGATCGATCATGGCCCCCACGCGGTGCGGGCCAGCGACGGCGACCAGCACACCGCCTGCCAGGGCGGTGATCACGGCGCCTCGTACGACTGTCTTACCAATGCATCCCATGGTTGCCTCCAATAGTGCTTCTGGGCCGAGTGCCTGCGTCTCGGCGGGATTGTGCGTACCCGGGTATTGGTGGAGCCGGGCGTGGTTTTTCACTGCTCAGGGCGGAAGCCCCGATGGGTTGTGTGTGGGATTTACCGGCCGGGGATTTCACCGCCGGGCAAAGAAAATACGGCACGCACCGCCGAATTGTCCCCGGGGCGGTTCTCGGACCCATACCCGGCACCTTTTTGAACACGGAACCCGACCCGGGCGGTATATCCTGTATTCTGAATCTCCAGATGAAAATTCTCTCAGCACGCTCCCAAGAAAGCGATCCTGGGGGAATCAACCCCCGGAACTCGGCGAGAGGGTCTCCATGCTGACAAATATGACAACGAGCTTCGTCGCTCGGCTCCGCAACAACGACGAGGCCGCCTGGTTCGAACTCTGGGAAACCTTCGGCCCGGTCATCCGTATCCAGCTTTCCCGCTGGGGCCGGGGACGCATCGGCGTCGAGACCGTGCGGGATCTCTCCCAGGAAACCCTGGCGGCCCTTTCGACCTCGATTGAACGGTACGACCCCGCACGCGGGGCCCGGTTCAGCACCTGGCTGCTGGCGATCGCCAAGCATGTGCTGGGTGATGAAATCGACCGGCGGATGGCCCTCAAACGGGGGGGCGGGAAAGCCAATGCCCAGTTCGACGAATCGTGGATGAAGGCCGATGCGGCCCAGGGCGTGGACGAGGCGTACGAAACCTCTATCTTCTGCGCCAAGGTCGAGGCCGCGATCCGCATGGTCGAGCGAGAGACCGATTTCACGGATTTCTCGATCTACCGCATGCGGGTGCTCGACGGCCAGTCGGGCAAGGAGGTCGCCGTGGCGGTGGGGGTCAGTGAGCCCACGATCAGCCGTCGCCTGATGAAGGTCCGCGGCGTGCTGCGCGCCCGGCTGGCCGAGGTGATCTCCACCTATTCTTTCACAAAGGAAGAACTCGAGGAAGCCCAGAGAAATGGTCTTGAACTGAATCCCAATAGCGATGGCAGCGGGGAGACCGGACCCGCGGACAAGGCCGCCGACGCGATGTTCGACGACGCGATCGCGGAGATCTACCACCGGCAGATGCAACTGCGTGCGGAGGACGAGCGAGCCCTGATCGGCTGAGCCCGCCTCACGCCGCCCTGGGGCACTGGACCATGGACCCGATCGTAACCATCATGATGATCCTCGCCGCGGTGCTCGCCGGGTCCATCGCCCTGGCCGCCGTGATCTATCTCTTCGGCAAGCTCTTCGGGCTGACCTTCCTGGTGTTGGGCAACATCTTCCGCTTTATCGGCCAGGAAATCGCCGATCTGCTTCGCTTTGTCGGCTCCATCCTGGCGGGGGTGGTCTTTGCGCCCCTTGTCGTATTGAGTATCCTCATCGGGCGATGGTCCGCTTCGCGGCACTATGCCGGGGCACTGATGAGCGAGCTTCGCAGCGCTGGCCGCTGTGTCTACCGCTTCTTTGTTGGCAACCCCGCCCGCATGCTCGGGCTTTCTGGGGCCCTTGAGGGCGTCGAACAGCGCGTTCCCTACGCCATGGCGGCCGCCCCCACCCGCGACAAGCCCGCCCGCAGCGTGGGCATGTTCGACGGCTACCGCATCCTGGGCTCGCTCAAGGGTGGCGGTTCGGGCGGCAAGCTCTATATCGCAGAGCCCGATGAACTCAAGCGTGCCGTCTTCGCCAAGCGCCGCCTGGGGGATATCCAGCAGGTCGTCATCAAGGTCTTCTCGCTCAGCGACGGCTCGAGTCTGCCCCAGATCGTGCGTGAGAGCCGCGCACTGGACGCGGCCCGCTCACTGGGCCTGGTGCTCGAACACGAGATGGCGCCAGACCGGTTCTTTTATGTGATGCGCTATGTGCCTGGCGAATCGCTCTCGGTGGTGACCCAGCGGATGCACGCCATGAGCGGGCCCGAGGGCCTCGACAACGAGCATTTGGCCAGCGTAATGGGCTATACCCGCGACCTGCTGGTGGCCCTGGACACCTACCACAACGCCGAACTCTGGCATAAGGATGTCAAGCCCGACAACATCATCATCGACGGACGCGGAGACGACGCCAAGGCCCACCTGGTCGACTTCGGCCTCATCACCCCCATGCGCAGCGCGATGACACTGACGACCCACGGCACCGAATATTTCCGCGACCCCGAACTCGTCCGCCAGGCCCTGCGGGGGGTCAAAGTCCACCAGATCGACGGCTCCAAGTTCGATGTCTACGCCGCGGGGGCGGTCCTCTATTCGGTGATCGAGAACTCCTTCCCGGCCCACAGCGGCCTGAGCCAGCTCACCCGCCGATGCCCCGAGGCCCTCCGCTGGATCGTCCGGCGGGCGATGGCCGAGTATGACCGCCGATACCCCAGCGCGGCGGCGATGCTTGCCGATCTGCAGGTGGTTCTGAGCGCCCGCGATCCGTTCAAGGACAAGCCCATCGACCTGCCCAGCGTGTCCGAAGGCGATCTCGCCGCCGCCGAACGGATAGAGAGCGAACCCGTGCCGGATTTCGGCGGCGGGGTCGAACCGAGCTTCGCCCGGCGTGCGGGCACTCCAGTCCCTCCCCGGGAACCAGCGCCGGTGCCTCGGGCCCTGCGCGTCGCCCGGCCCAAAGCCAACATCGTCAGCTGGTGGTCGGGGGGGTACACCGTCGAGGGGGCTCACAACCAGGACCGGCGCGGCCCGGCCCCGCGACCTGCCAGGATCGCCCGCCCGCTGCGCGATGCCAGCGACCGCCGGCCCGCGGCCGAGCAGGTCAAAGAAGCACGACGGCGCGCCCACAACCGGCGGACCAGCGCGGCCGCGCGGATCAACTCCGCCCGCGGGCGTCGCAAGGGCAACTATTCCAATACCCCGGGTGCGGCGGTGGTCTTCGCGGGCCTGCTTGGGATGGCCGTGCTCTTCGGCGGGGTCGTTGTCGGCTCCTCGCTGTATCAGGATATGAACACCCCGGCCGCGCCCACCCCGCCCGATGCGCCCCGGATCGCCCAGCACACCCCGATCGCATCACTGCCCGCGATCGACGCCCGCGTGCTGCTGGTCCCCATGCTGCCCCAGCCGATCGAGGCCGGGGTGATGCAGGATCTCGAGCGGGGGCTCGCGGGCCTGCGTGAGAGCGGGATCGAGATCGTCGGCGATGCCAGCCCCGGCGAGCAGGATGCCGAGTCCATCGAACTGACCGCCGCCCTCCGCAACACCCTGGGTTCCGTGCCCATGGACGCGCCGCAGCTGCCGGCGATCATCAAGGAATGGCTCGGATCGGCGGGCGTCGACGGCGTGCTGTTGATCACCACCGTCCCCGGCCAGCCGGACCAGCGCCGGGCGCTGCTGGTCACCGACCGGTTCCACACCGATATCCCGCTGAGCGACCGCACCGCCCCGGACCTGCTGCGGGTGCTGGCGGGCAACGGCTACGCGGCCAACTGAGTTTTAAATCTTGATCAACAAGGGCTTTATGAGCCCTGCCGCGACACATCGATCAACCGGTCGAGGGTCGCTCTGGACTGCCCGCGGGCGATCGCGTCCCGGGCCAGTTCGATTCCCTGCGCGATCGAATCGCACACCCCGGCGACGACCAGCGCGGCTCCGGCGGTGAGCACGGCCATATCCGCGTAGGGGCTGGGACTGGCGGCAAGGATGTTGGTGATGATCTCGGCGCTGTGTTCCACGCTCGATGCCTGGAGCTGATCGAGCGTGGACCGCCCGAGCCCCAAGTCCGCGGCGTCGACGATCTCTTCCCGCAGCGTACCCCCGTTTTCCACATGCATAACGCGGGTGGGGGCGGTGGTGGTGAGTTCATCGAGCCCGTCGTGGGCGTGAACGACCATGGCCCGGGTCGCACCCAGGTTGGCCAGCGTCTTGGCCATGGGTTCGACCAGGGCGTCGTCGTACACCCCGATGAGCTGGCGATCGGCCCCCGCCGGGTTGGTCAGCGGCCCCAGGGCGTTGAAGATGGTCGGGAAACCCAGCGCCCGCCGCGGGCCCATGGCGTGCTTCATCGCCGGGTGGTGGTGGATGGCGAAGCAGAAGCAGACCCCGGCTTGCTCAAGGCACGCCGCCTGGGTTTCGGGCCCCGCGTCCACATGCACGCCCAGGGCACCAAGCACCTCGGCCGAACCGCGCCCTGTCCGAGAGCGGTTTCCGTGCTTGGCGACCACGATTCGTTTTACCGTAGATCCGGCGGGCGGGACGACGCTGGCGGCAATGATGGCCGCGGCCGTGGAGACATTGAAAGACTTGGGTGCTCCGCCGGTGCCGCAGGTGTCGATCAGGGCCTCGCCGGGCTTGGGTGTGTAGGGCACCCGCTGGACATGGGCCCGCATGGCCTTAGCCGCGCCGGTGAGGGTGCCGGCATCGGGCCCGGCCATCTGCAGCAGTGCGAGCAGTGCCCCGATCTGGGCATCGTCGAGCTTGCCTGAGAGCAGCATAATAAAGGTTTGTTCCGCCCGTTCCTGGCCCAGCGGGCGTCCATCGAGCAGGGTGCGGAGCGTGGTGTGGATCTCATCGGCTTGCATATGGACACAGGGTAGCCGATAAACGCCGCTTCCGTGGGCCTGGGCCAACCCGGATGGGTGGTGCATCGTACAGAGCGGTGAGACCGTAGAATGGAACAGATGCCCGGTTCGACCCCAACCAGCCCCGTTCACACGCTCGCCCGACGGGTGAGAACGGTGTATGTGCGCCGCCGCTTCGTGGAATCCATGATCCGCTCGCTGCTGTGGGCGATGCTGGGGGCGCTGGTGCTGATCACGGCCATGCGCCTGCTCGGGGGTTTCACGCTGGCGATCCCGTGGTGGTCGATCATCGCCGCCGCGCTGGTGGTGGCGGGGGTGGTGAGCGCGGTCGAGGCATTCAGGAATCGGCCCAGTCTGGAACAGGCGGCCGGGATGGTCGATGAGCGGCTCCGGCTCGACAGCCGCCTGCGGTCCGCCATGGAACTCCAATCCGAGCGCGACGGGCCCGGTTCGGGCTTCGTGGACCACGCCCAGCGGAGTGCAACCTCGCTGGCGGGGGGGGTGGACATCGGGCGTGTGCTGCCGGGTGTGGAGACCGGGCGGTGGTGGGGGGCGGGGGCGGTGGCCCTGCTGGCCGTCGCGGCAGGGATGTGGCTGCCCCAGCGGGCCTCGGATTCCCCGGCTGTGCAGCGGACGGTCCCCCGCAGCGCCATCGCCAGCATCGAGACCGCCGAAGAATCGCTCAACGAAACCCGCCAGCCCGACCGCGAGGAGCCGGAATCGGTGCGGCGAGCGATGAGTGAACTCGATGAACTCAAGCAGGAACTGGCCCAGGGGGTTGAGAACCAGGAAGAGGCGGGGGCCCAGACCGCGGCCAAGCTCCAGGAACTCGCCCAGGCCCTCGATGAGGACGCCGAGCAGTCGTCCCGCCAGGCCCGCGAGCTGGCCGATCGCATCCGCGAGGCCCAGAACCAGCGGCAGGAGGAATCGTGGGACCCGAGGGTGGATGAGTTCGCCGACGCCATCCGCGAGCAGCGGTACGAGGACGCCGCGCGGATGATGGAGGAGATCCGAGAGGAATCCGAGCGTATGAGCCAGGCCGAGCGAGACGCCATCGCCGAGCAGCTCGAACAGCTCTCCGACGCGATCGACCCGGACTCCACGGAGGCGGACGCCCCGGAGCGTGACCCCATGGAGGAGCCGGGGGGAGAAGAGGCCGATGAGCCGGTGCCGCCGGATCAGCGGGGCGATGGCGATGCCCCGCCGCCGCAGTCCGACCCCGCGAAGGAGGATCAATCCCAGCCCGAGCCGGGGGACCAGGGCGGCGACGAGGGGGATCCGGACCCGCGGGGCGGCGAAGAGGCAGAGCCGCAGAATGGCGATGAGCCGGAAACCGACCCGGAAACCGAATCGGACACGAACCCGGAATCCGGTCAGGAACCCGATCCCCAGTCTGAGCCGGACCCCGGCGCGGAGGAGGACCCGGCCGGGCAGGAGCAGCGTGAACTCTCGGAATCGATCCGCGAGGAGGCCGAGCGGGTGCGACGCGGCGAGCAGACGCCCCAAGAGCAGGAGCATGAGCAGGAACTGGGCGAACAGGGCGAGGGGCAGCAGCCGGAACCCGGCGAAGGTGGCGATCAGCCGCACAGTCAGCCGGGCGAGCAGCCTTCTGAGGAACAAGAGGGTGAGGGACAGGAACAAGCACAGGAACAGGGTCAGGAACAGGGTCAGGAGCAGGGCTCGCAGGAACAGGGCGGCCAGCAGGAGCAGGGGCCGGGCGAACAGGGTGAACAGCAGGGGCAGCCGCAGGAACAGCCCGGGCAGGGCGCGGAGGGTGAAGAACAACCGGGCCAACCGGACGATGGCCAGCCGCAGGATGGGCAGCCCGGCGAAGAATCGGGCGGTGCGGGTCAGGACGGCCAGCAACCCGGTCAGCAAACCCAGCAGCGCCGCTCGCTTGATGAGCAGCTCCGCGAGATGCAGGACCAGCGCCAGCAGGCCCGGCGGAACCGGGAACGGGCCGAGGATATCCGCGAGCAGGCCCGGCGGCTGATCGATCCGGACCGGCCGCCGCAGGATGGCGATCCTCGGGGCGGCGGGCAGGGTGATGAGCCGGAAGATGCCCCGCCACAGCAAGGCGGGGCGGACGATGGCGAACGCGACCCGCAGGCCCCGCCGACCGGGCCCGGGGGGGAGGATGTGCGTGACTATGTGCCCGTGGACGGCGCGGGCGAGGAAAGCGGCGACGGTGGAGAACCGGTGGGCAAGTGGTACGCGCCCGAGGGCGATGCGCCCCCGCAGGGCGATCCGGGCCGGGCAGCGGAGCGTCTGCGCCAGGCGGCCCAGCAGGCCCAGCGCGCGGCGGACCAGCAGCAGGTGCCCCGCCGGTACCGCCATGTGGTGCGTGAGGTGTTCAAGCGGCTGGACCAGCGGGCGGACGAACTGGGCGGCACAGGCCGTATCGCGCCGCCGGGACGCGATGCGCGGCCCGGCAATGATGCGCCACCGCCATCTCCATCGCCACCGTCATCTTCGGACGGCGACGAGTGAATCTCG
>JBBDKK010000202.1:0-11997 GCA_040879395.1 Phycisphaerales bacterium | reverse complement strand
GGATGGCGGGCCGGTCGGCATCACCGGGGCCGTCGTGCTGGTCCATGGCCTCGCGCATGCGCCGGCCGACCTTGAACTTCACGGTCCGCTTGGCGGGGACGGGGACGCGTTCGAGGGTCTTGGGGTTCTGGGCGATGCGTGGGGCGCGCTCCTTGACCTCGAAAACGCCGAAGTCGCGGAACTCCAGGCGGTTGCCCTCGCCCAGCTCGACGATCACCTGCTCGAGGAACTCCTGAACAACCTGTTTGACCGCCACACGCTTCATATCGGTGGATTCAGCGATTCGGTCGATCAGGATCTTCTTGGTGATCGTGTTGCTCATGATGTATCCTTTCACGCGTTGTGCGTGATGAGGTATTTGTGTGTCGTCCTCACCCGTTGATGGGGTGCTCTCCAGAAATCCGGGAGGCCGCCGGCATCGAAGCAAATCCCCCCGTGATCCCCCGGGTCATCGGGGGCGGTGGGATACGATCTCCCGTATCGTGAGTATGGCAGACTCATGCTCAAAGGTCAATGGGCACGGCCCTCTCTTTTGAAGCGCAAGATGGAGCGCACAAAGCACTTGCAATTCGATCCGGTTCCTGCTATGGCGGTCCCATGAAGCACGATCAGAGCCCCGAAAATCCCGATTCCTCCTCGCCCAGCCCCCCCGGGCGGTCCAAGTCGGGCGTCCGGCTGGCCGACGGGGTCCGCGTGGATCCGGGCGCGATCGAGATCGGATTCGTGCGTTCCTCGGGCCCCGGCGGGCAGAATGTCAACAAACGCTCCACCAAGGCCCAGCTGCGGATCAAGCTCGACAGCATCCCGCTGCCCGATCGCGCCCGCGCGCGGCTTGAGCGGCTGGCGCGCCGGACAATCACCACCGACGGCGAGCTGCTGATCGAGGCGGACGAGACACGCAGCCAGTCCCGCAACCGCCGCGCCTGCATGGACCGCCTGCGCGAGCTGATCGTGCGCGCGATGATCGAGCCCAAGCAGCGGCGCAAGACCAAGCCCAGCAAAGGTTCGATCCGCCGCCGGATCGAGGGCAAGAAACGCCGCGGCGAGATCAAGCGCCTCCGCAAGCCACCCAAGGACCAATGACCGACGATCCATCCGCACCATCCCGGACCGCCGGCCTGTCTCCCGGCACCGTCGTGCTCGGCATCGAGATGTCCAACCCCACCGCCGCGCCCGGCACGGTGCCCGGCGCCGGGGATGAGGAGATGCCGCACGCCGTCGCGCTGTGGCGCATCGGCAACGATGGCGGTGCCGGGCTGATCGGCTCGGCCCCGCTGCCGCGCCCCGCCCGCGGGTCCGATGCGGTGATGGCGCTCGTCGAGTCGCTGTGCGCTGATCGCGGCGTGGAGCCGGCCGCCATCGGGCGGGTGCTGGTCTCCATCGGCCCCGGCGGCTACACCGCCCTGCGGATCTCGACCACCACCGCCAAGGTCCTGGCCATGACGCTGGGCTGCCAGCTCGTGGGTGTGCCCACCGCGCGCAACGCCGCCGAGGCGATCGCGGACACGGACCTGCCGGCCCTGATCGCGCTGGCCTCCAAGAAGGACCGCACGCACGCGACCATCGTCGGGCACGATCGAGTCCACGGGCAGTTGGGCGTGATCGACGCATCGGCACTGGAGAAGATGGATATCCGTTCGATCGTTTCCGATCGTCACCTGCCCGAGTCCATGCGGCAGGTGGCAGCGGGGCTGGGGATCGAGATTCTGCCGATCGTCCTTGATGCCCGCTCGCTGATGGATGCTTCGCGAGGGATCGAGTCTGTGCGGCCCGAAGCCCTGGTGCCTCTTTACGCCCGCGAGCCCGACGCCGTCACCCAGTGGCGGGCGCGGGCGGCCGGTCCGCCCGCCGGTCCGAATAACCAGTGATTCCGCGCCATTGCTCGGTGCCCCGGCCGTCCGGGCTTCGCTGATCTGCGCAACCCGCCGGGTCGGTGTGAAGTTGGGCAAGCTGCGCGACGATATCCGGTCATGCCAGCGTACACCCGGTTCGCGTTGGCCACCGGCGGCTTTTAGCCGCGTCGGCATCGAACGGAAGGTCTGGCATGGTCGCAACACAACAGAGTGAAGATTGGTCGGAGAAGAAGGTCTTCACCACCGGCGAGGCCGCCAAGGTCTGCAAGGTCAGCCAGCAGACCATCATCCGCTGCTTCGACTCGGGGCGCCTCAACGGCTTCCGCGTGCCCGGCTCACGCTTCCGTCGCATCCCCCGCGAGGAACTCATTCGTTTCATGCGCGAGAACGAAATCCCGCTCGAAACCATCGGGTCCGACCGCAAACGGATCCTGCTGGTGGACGACGAGCCGGAGATCGTGTCGCTGATGACCGACCTGCTGGAGGGCGATGGCCGCTTCGAGGTCTGCTCCGCCTCCACAGGGTACGACGCGGGTATGGAGACCCAGCGTTTCCGCCCGCACCTGATCGTGCTCGACTACATGCTCCCGGATATCAACGGCAACATCGTCTGCCAGCGCGTCCGCGCGGACGATTCGTTGCAGGGGACGAAGATCCTGTGCGTCTCGGGCGTGGTGGAATCCGAGGAGGTCACCATGCTGCGGCGCGCGGGGGCCGACGATTTCCTCAAGAAACCCTTCGATCTCAACGAGCTGATGTCCCGGATCGAGCACCTGCTTGGGATCTCGGCCCGGTGATGCCGCCCGCAGCCGCCCAGCCCGAGCCCGATCACAAGCGGATCGAGCTGATCCTCGCGGGGATCGACCGCCTGCCGACCCTGCCCGCGGTGGCCACGCGCCTGCTCTCGGTCGGCAGCGCGGAGGACATCGACCTCGAGGAAGTCATTGGGCTCATCGAGTCGGACCCCGCGATGAGCGGCACCATCCTGCGGCTCTGCCGAACCGCCGACAAGGGCCTTGGGGACAAGATCACCACCGTCCGCCGCGCGGTCATCATGCTCGGGCTCGAGGCCGTGCAGGTCGCCGCCCTGAGCGTGCATGTCTACGGCCAGTTCGAAGCCGACGACTCCGATGCGAGCCCCGATGCCGGCTCACCCTTCGACCGACCCGGCTTCTGGATCCATTCGCTCACAGTCGCGTGCGCCGCCGAGGCCATCGCCCGCGCCCACCCCAAGATGGGCGTCTCGCCGGAGCAGGCCTACATCGCGGGGTTGCTGCACGACCTGGGCAAGATCGCCCTGGACCACATTCTCCCCAAGGCCTACACGCGGGTGCTGGGCGTCGCCAAGGACCGCCGCTGCGCCCTGTGCGTGGTCGAGCACACCATGCTGGGGATCGACCACCACACCGCCGGCAAACGCATGGCCGAGCACTGGAAGCTGCCCGACACCATCCGCGACGCCGTCTGGCTCCATTCCCAGCCCATCGGCACGCTGCCCGAGGGTGCCAGCCGGGGCGTGGTGTCGGTCGTGACCCTGGCCGAATCATGGGCGCGGGATCTGCACCTGGGCTGGGCCGGCGAGTTCGGCGAGCCCCTGGACCTGCACGAACTGGCCGCCCAGACGGGCATCGAATCGGCCTTCTTCAAGAAGGCCGCCCCCGCCGTCATCGAGGCCGTCTCCGCCCGCGGCGAGGCGCTGGGACTGGGCGAGCACGCCCGCCAGGACCTGCTTGTTGAATCACTCACCGCGGCCAACCACCGCCTGGCCACCCTCAACGCGGACCTGCGGCGCCGGGCCGCGGCGGGCGCATCGGTGGGTCGGCTCCTGCAGGCGATCGAGGTCTTCAACGCAGGGTTCGCCCCCGGCGACCTGCCCCGGCGGGTCTTCTGCGCCATGGTCGAATCCGCGGCCATCCTGGTCGGCAGCGGACGCGGGGCCGTGATCTACCAGCACAGCGCGTCCGATCCCTGGCACGCGATGGTCATCGATCAGGGCGAGGTTGTCTCCGAGCCGCGCCGGGTGGAATCCCCGCCCGGGGACCAGGAATCGGTCCGCCCGGGGATGCTCGCCGACGCCAACGCCGCCCGTTCGATGGAACTGGCGGCCCTGGACTGGCTCAAGGACCTCTTCGTGACCATCCGCGAGATCGGGGCCCCGATGCTCCTGGGCACCCGGTCTGGCGAGCAGCCGACACCTGACGACCAGCCCTCGTTCCTGATCATCATGCCCAAGGCCGGCAGCGGGATCGAGCAGGTCGTCCTGGCCCCGGAGTTCGCCGCCGTGCAGCACTGCTGGCAGCGGGCCTTGGAGCAGGCCATCGGGTCCCAGCGGAGCAAGCGGCTGGGAGAGGAACTGGCCTCGGCCAACCACACCATGACCGCCCTGCGCCACGAGCTGACGGCCAAGGAATCGCTGATCCAACTGGGCAAGATGGCCGCCGGGGCCGCCCATGAGATGAACAACCCACTTTCGATCATCCGCGGACGCAGCCAGCAGCTCTTCGAGCGTCTGGGCAGCGAGCGGGAACGAGAATCGGCCCGCGCAATTGCTGCGGCCTCCGATCAGCTCTCGGATCTGATCACCTCGCTGCACATGATCGCGGACCCCCCAAAGCCCCACATCGCCCTGGGCGACCCGGTGCTGATGGTGCGGCAAGCCATTGAGATCGCACGAGATCGGTGCCACACCCAGAAGCTGCGGGCCCGCGTGCAGCTCAAGACCGACGGGCGGATCGAGCCGGTGCCGATGGACATCGATCTGCTCGCACAGGCTGTCGCCGAGCCGATCATCAACGCCGTGCAGGCAAATCCTGACGCCATCGTGACGGTTTGCATTGAACCCGCCATGTCAAAGGACCGAATCAGTATCCGGATCAGCGATCGGGGCCCCGGCTTCACCGAGACAACGATCCGGCACGCGTTCGACCCGTTCTTCTCCGAACTGGCCGCGGGCCGCAGATCGGGCCTGGGACTGGCCCGTGCGCGTGGTTTGATCGAGCTCCACCGGGGCGAGATCGAGCTGGGCAATAACCCCCCCGGCGAGACGGGTGCGGAGGTGGTGATCCACCTCAACAGGGCCGACGCGGGGCTCAAGGCCGCGTGAATCGGCGACGATTTTAACCCAGAGAGCAGAGAGCGAAGACGACCATGGAACAACACCGCGAAACCAAGCCGGCCAATCTCGGCGGCCAAGCCGTGGGCCCGATCGCCGAGGCCGAGGGCGTGAGCGACCTGCGCGTGCGTGTGGTGGCCGTCACACCGCGCGCCTCCGTCCGCCGCCGCCTTTCCTCGATGCTCCACGGCCAGATCGAATCGCTGGTCTTCGTCGACGACGGCCCGGGGGCGATCGAAGCGGTCTCCACCAGCACCTGCGACATGGTCATTATTGAGCGCGCCCTGACGGGCGCCGACGGCATCGAACTGCTCGATCGGCTCAGCTCGGCCCAGCCGGCCCTGGTCGGGGTGATCGTGGGGCAGATCGAGAACACCGACGACGCCGTGCGGGCCATGCGGGCCGGGGCGTGCGATCTGATCTCGATCCAGTCCCGCAGCGCGGAGACCGCCCGGCGGCTGTTGGAATCGGTCAAGCGCGCCCAGCGCATCCGCCAGCGCGATGCCCGCCTCGACCGGCTCAAGAAGCTCTGCAACAAGCTCAACAACGCCCGCCAGGAGGTCACCGGCCAGGTGGGCGACCTGTGCAACGACCTGGTCGATGCGTACAAGGAACTCTCGGACCAGTTCGGCGATGTGAAACTCTCCAGCGAACTCTCGGCCGTCATGCGCCAGGAACTGGACATCGAATCGCTGCTGCGGACGATGCTCGAGTTCACGCTGGGCAAGATCGGTTCGACCAACGCGGCGGTTTTTCTGCCCACCAGCTCCGGCGACTACTCGCTGGGCGCGTATGTGAACTACGACATCCCCAAGGACGCCGCCGAGGTCATGCTCGATCAGCTCGCCGACACCCTGGGCCCGCGCTTCGAGGGCGTGCGTGAGGTCGTCTCGCTGAGCGGCCGCGTGGAGATGGAAGAAGCCCTGGGCAACGATGCCCACTGGCTGGAGGATTCCTCGGTCATGGTCGTCTCGTGCGATCACGAGGACGAATGCCTTGCGGTCCTCGGGCTCTTCCGCAACCAGAACGCCCCTTTCGGCGAGGACAATGTCCGCACGCTGAGCATCATCGCGCGGCTCTTCGCCGAGCAGCTCGGACGCGTCATCCACATCCACCACCGCCACCTGCCCAAGGACCAGTGGGGGGCCATCGATGCCACCGGCTGCGACGGCGACGACGACGACGACGATTTCCTCTCCTCGGACGACTACGGCTTCGCGGCCTGAGCCGGGGGGCCCTCACCGGCACGAAATCCGTCCTTCCTGATTCCCAATAAAGACCCCTGAGGGCAGTCAGCCCAGGGGTCTACACCGCCGCATGATCTTCTTGTGAACGCTCTCGGGCCGATGCGCCCACGGCGTTGCCGGGCGCGGTAGACTGTCCTGCGGGCTCACCAATGCCCGCAGGAGACCAGCACATGATGGACACACTGTTCGGCGACCTCGCCCCATGGTTCACCGCCCCGGCCCTGCTGGGGACCGGGTTTCTGCTGCTGCAGATGGTGCTGGGCGAAATTGGGGGCGATGGGGCCCTGGACCTCGATCTGGATATCGATATCGAGGCCGATCACCCCGGCTCGGAGTTCGGCATTCTCAGTGCCCAGTCGCTCTCGGCCTTCTTCATGGGCTACGGCTGGATCGGGCTGGCCGCGTACCGCTTCCTCGATGTCGGTTTCACGGGCGCGGCCCTGATCGCGGTGGCCGCGGGCGTGGGCGTGGCGTGGTTGATGATCACGCTGCTGCGCCTGATGCTCAGACTCCAGAACAACACCAATGTATCCATCCACCAGGCCGTGGGACTGGTGGGCGAGGTGTCCATCACGGTCCCCCCGCCCGGTGAGGGCCGCGGAGAGGTCGTGCTGGTCATCAACAGTTCCCACCAGAACTATTTCGCCGCGCAGGAGCCGGTGCCCGGAGAGGACCCGGACCAGCTACCGCCCATCGCCGTCCGCACGCGGGTGAAGGTGGTCCGCGCCGATCGGGCGGGGAACATCATCATCGTTGAACCCACGGCCTAAAGCCCCGCACTCCCACCCGTCCGCTCACCCGTATAATCCCGACCCTCGACCAAAGGAGCATCAATGCAATCAGTCATGCCGCTGGCCCAGGCCGATCCGGGCAACTCCGGCCTGTTCGTCATCATCTCGGTGGCCGTCGCCCTCTTCGTCGTCCTGTTCGTCATCCTGTTTCTGGCCAGCCGCTACCGTCGGTGCCCCTCCAACCGCATCCTGGTGATCTGGGGCACGGGCTCCCAGTCGTCGGCCCAGTGCTACCACGGCGGGGGCAAGTTCGTCTGGCCCGTGATCCAGGACTTTGCCTACATGTCGCTGGAGCCGCTGGTCATCGAGATCCCCCTCGAGGGCGCGCTCTCGCTGAACAACATCCGCGTGAATGTGCCCTCGACCTTCACGGTGGGTATTTCCAAAACGCCGGTGCTGATGAACAACGCCGCCGAGCGGCTGCTGGGCCTCTCGCAGCTCCAGATCCAGGAGCAGGCCCAGGACATCATCCTCGGCCAGTTGCGCCTGGTCATCGCCACCCTGTCGATCGAGGAGATCAACAAGGACCGCGAGAAGTTCATGAATCTGGTGAACGAGAATGTCACCGACGAGATCAACAAGATCGGCCTGACGCTGATCAATGTGAATATCCGGGACATCACCGATTCCTCGGGCTACATCGAGGCAATCGGCAAGCGGGCCGCTGCCGAGGCGATCAACCGGGCCAAGGTCGAGGTCGCCGAGCAGGAGCGCGAGGGCGCGGTCGGCGAGGCCGCGGCCGTGCGTCAGCGGAATGTCCGCGTCGCCGAGGAGCGATCGCTGGCCGAGCAGGGTCAGAAGAACGCCGAGCAGGAGCAGCGGATCACCGTGGCCCGGCTCGAAGCCCAGGCGGTGACGGGCGAGGTCGAATCCAAGCGGGATCTTGAGATCGCCTCCGCCGAGCGTGAGGCCGAAACCATCTCCGCCAAGAAGCGGGCCGAGCAGGAGCAGCGCATCCAGGTCGCCAGCGCCGAGGCCCTGGCGGTCGACGGCGAGAACACCTCGTCCGCACGGGTCGCCGAGTCCAACGCACAGCTCGCCGAGATCCGCGCCGAGGCCAGCCGGCGGTCCGATGTCGCCGACGCCGAGGCCCGCCAGAAGATCTTCACCGCCCAGCGCGAAGAGGAACTCGCACGCTTGGCCAAGGAGCAGCTCGCCCCGCAGGAGATCGAGAAGAAGCGCATCGAGATCGCCGCCGAGGCCGACGCCGAACGCAACCGGCGTGAGGCCCGCGGCGAGGCCGACGCCATCCTCGCCAAGTACGAGGCAGAGGCCAAGGGCATCCAGCAGGTGCTCGAAGCCAAGGCCGAGGGCTACCGCAAGCTCGTCGAGGCCTGCGCCCAAAACCCGCAGGTCGCCCCGACGCTGCTGATGATCGAGCAGCTCCCCGAGCTGGTGGCCCAGCAGGTCAAGGCCATCCAGAACCTCAAGATCGACAAGATCACCGTCTGGGACTCGGGCACCGGCAAGGACGGCAAGAACGCGACCGCCGATTTCCTCAGCGGGATGATCGGCTCGCTGCCTCAGGTGCACGAGCTGGCCAAGCAGGCCGGGATCGACCTGCCCAGCGCGCTGGGCCGCGTCGTGGAGCACGAGCCGCCGACCCCGCGCTCCAAACCCGCGCCCGATGCGCCGCCCAAGGCGGACCCGACCGCGCACTGAGACGCGCATGAATGAAGTATGAAAGAACACCCCGGGTCGTCCCGGGGTTTTTATTTGACTCAGGTTGTTCGCCCACCGGAGATAAGAACGATCAGTCGTCGAAGTACAGCGATGCGTCGTCGGGCAGGTCCACCATCAGGGCCTCGCGGTCGATGTTCTCCATGTCCAGCTCGCCCTCGAAGCGTCCGGTCTCTCGATCGGGCTCGTAGAGGTTGCCCTTGCCGCTGGTGCCGCGCAGTCGCCGCTCGACGCGTTTGCGTTCGCGCAGGATCAGGCGGATGGGCACCTCGTCGTAGGGCAGCACCTCGCGCAGGCGGTTCATCATGAACCGCTCGTAGTTGTTGGTGAACAGGTCCGGGTCGTTGACCACCAGCACCAACGTGGGCGGCGCGGTCTTAACCTGCGACGCGAAGTAGATCTTGGCCTCCTGGCCCAGGCGGTTGCTGGGGCCGCGGGTCTCGAGGATGCCCTGGACGATCCGGTTGAGCTTGCCTGTGCCCACGCGGGTGTTGGCCTGCTCGTGCAGCTCGAAGGCCAGATCCATGGTGCCCTTGAGGTTCAGCCCGTCCTTGGCGCTCATGAACGAGATGGGTGAGAACCGCAGCCCGTTGAGTTCCTTGCGGAAGTACTCCTCGTATCGCTCGGTCGTGACCTTGCGGCCCTTGTCGTCGGAGGCGTTGCGGGCCTTGTCCCACTTGTTGACCACGATCACCACCGGCTTGAACGAGTCCACGATCATCTTGCCAAGCTGCTCATCGACCTGCGAGATCTCGGTGGTGGCGTCGATCATGAAGATCACGACATCGCACCGCTGGATCGCCCGCTGGGCCCGGTCCAGGGCGTACCACTCGATCTGGTCCTGGAAGCTCTTCTTGCGGCGCAGGCCCGCGGTGTCGATGGCGAGGATGGACTTGTCGCCGAACTCGAGCTTCACATCCACCGCGTCGCGCGTGGTGCCGGCGATCTCCGACACGATCACCCGCGGCTCGCCCGCCAGGGCGTTGACCATCGTGGACTTGCCCGCGTTGCGCTTGCCGACAATCGCGACCTTCATGTCCACGACCGGCTCGGGTTCGTCCTGGTTCTCGGGGACCAGGTCGTAGAGCGCATCTAAAAAATGCCGCCGGAAGTTCTTGGTCGTCGAGGAGACCAGCATCGGCACCCCGAACCCCAGGGCCGAAAGCTCGTAGGCGTGCGGCTCCCAGCGCGAGTCGTCCACCTTGGTGGCCACGACATGCACCGGTGTCAGGTCCGCGTTGGCCGTCCCGGCCTTGTCGCGCCTGCCCAGCTTCTGCTCGCGGAGCATCTGGGCGATGACCATGTCCTGATTGGTGATGCCCGCCTGGGCGTCCACGGCGAAGAGGATGATGTCCGCCGTCGAAACCGCCTGGGCGATCTGGTCCTCGATATCGCCCGTCAGCGTCGCAAGGTCCTCGCCCACCTCGTTGTAGCGCTTGCCCTCGGCGACATACACGCCGAAGCCGCCGGTGTCGATCACCTCGGCCTGCTTGGGCGGGCCCTTGAGGTCCGGGTGCGGCAGGCGCACCACCGCCGAGATGCGGTCGCGGGT
Organism: Phycisphaerales bacterium; assembly: GCA_040879395.1. Classification (GTDB taxonomy): domain Bacteria; phylum Planctomycetota; class Phycisphaerae; order Phycisphaerales; family UBA1924; genus UBA1924. The sequence continues at coordinate 1,762 of JBBDKK010000202.1, read as the reverse complement.
GACCCCGGGCATGGGATCAACGATGGCGATCCGCTCCTGGGCGATCAGATTCAGCAGGGAACTCTTGCCCACATTGGGGCGCCCGACAATGGCGATGCGTGGGATGGGCATAGTCGAGGATCATATGCATGCCCCCGAAAAAGCAAACGCAAATCTCCCCAAACCCCGGCAAGATCAGTGCTTAGGGACCGAAATTCTTCCGCCCACCCCCGGTACATCCAATGAATCCAGATCGGGCCTCGGGTCCCCCGGCTCAGGCCGCCTGCAGCTGGGCCGCGGGCTCGCCGAAGCCCGGCAGCGAGACCACCGTCCGCTCGAACTCCTCGAGCGTGAAGGGGATGCACAGCAGACGCGACTCACGGTTGACCCGGGAGCTGTCGGGCAGAACGAGCTTGCCGGATTCGGAGAGGACGATCAGCGGCAGCGGCTCCAGGCCGTACTCGGCCTCGGCCTTGCGGAGCTGGTCTTCCAGCCCCACATCCTCGCGCTGCTTGCGCATCCGCACGACCGCCAGGTTGGGCTTGGCCTCGCTCTCCTCCGGCCCGCCGATGGAGTTCACCCAGTACTGGATGCAGTCCCGGGCCGGGTCGCCGGTGATGTACATGGGACGCACGCCCATGTGCTCGCAGATCCGCTTGGGCTCGGGGAAGCCATTCATGCCCATCTCGCCCAGCATAGCCAGGCGCATATCGAAGACCATCTCGGGGAGCTTGTCGTGGGCCATGTTCAGGAACCCGGCGGGGAGCTTGGTCGCCTCGAAATATTCTTCGCTGGCGTAAACCGTCTCGTCGCCGCTGCACCCGATGCGGATCGAGTGCGCGATGCGGTTGGCCAGGGCCACCATCGCCACGGACTCGATGTGCTTGGGGCAGGTCTGGCGGATGTTGCCCACGCTCAGGTGGTGGTTCACAATGGGCTGGATCAGGTCCTTGTGCACGCCCCAGTTGTGCAGCACATTGTTCATGATCGAGGCGTGATCGATGAGGAACATCCGCCGCTCGATCTGGTCCAGCGGGAACTGGTTCTCCCGGGCGAAGCGCAGCGCATCGGTGTAGAGCGGGCCGAAGGCCTGGTTGAGGATCATCCGCCCCACATCGTGCAGAAGCCCCACCGTGAACGCCTCGTCGGGGTCCATCAGACGCATCTCGCGGGCGATCAGCGAGCAGCAGGCCGCCACGCCGATCGAATGCTCCCAGAAGAGGCGGTGGTCGATGTAGTCCGAGGCGTCGGACGAGAAGTTCTCCATGATCTCCAGGTTGATCACCGTCTGGCGGATCTGCTGCACCCCGATCCGCAGGACCGCATCGTTGAGCGTCGAGACCGGCTCGCCGCGGGTGAAGGCGGTCGAGTTGGCCACGCGGATAATCTTGAGGGCGATGGCGTGATCGTTGCGTATGGCCTTGGCGATCGCGTCCAGCGAGGCATCCGCCGAGCCGGTCAGCGCGATCACCCGCGCGGCGGTGGGCGAGAGCGCCTTGATCTCCGCCACGCCCTCGGCCTGCTCGAGGGCCTCGGACCGGGTCAGAACGGGCTTGAGTGCCTGATAGACCGCCTTCTTCTCCTCCGCCGAACGCACCGCCACCGCGGCCGGCGCACGCCTTCCCGGGGCCTTGGGGGCCGATGCCGCGGGCGGGTTGGCCGCCGCTGCCGTGGCCAGGGCGGGGGCCGCGGGGGCGGCCGGTGTTTCGTCCGCGGCCGGCGACCCCTCTTGCGTCGCTTCTGTCTTTGCGTCCGCCGCCGCGGCAGAGGTCGGGGCGGGGGG
>JBBDKK010000201.1:0-12040 GCA_040879395.1 Phycisphaerales bacterium | reverse complement strand
GTGCGGCTGGCGGTTCCGGGGCGGGCGGTGGTGATGGGGATGATGTCGATTCCCTGGCGGCGGAGGGCCCGGGCCATGTGGTATGGCATGCCGGAGAGGGGGTTGGGGTCGTCGATATCGGTGTTGGAGAGCATGCCCACGCGGATGAATGCCGGGGGGGAGGGCGAGTGCATGGGCTTTGGCACGGGCGAGGCGGGGGTCGCGGGGGCTTGATGGCTGGCGGGGTTGCTGATCACCAGTTCTCCGGCGCATAGGGGGCGTAGGGCTGGCCCGCGGATGGGCGGCAGCGGGGAATGGTATCATCGGCGATCGGGGGGGATGAAATTGGCGGGAATCGGCGTTTCGGCTGGTTGCGGTGGTAGCCGATCTGCAACCGTTGACCTACCCTATGGGTCCAATCGGATCGGGGCACGCGCCCCTTGCAATGGACAGATCACATCGAAAGGAAGCGGCGCACATGGCAGCTGGGACCAAAGGATCAATCACGCAGGTTATCGGGTCGACCTTCGACGCGCAGTTCCCCGAGGGCGAGCTTCCCGATATCTACAACGCCGTCGTGACCGAATGGGAGCACGCGGGCAAGCGGCACAAGCTCGTCGGTGAGGTGCAGCAGCACCTCGGCGGCGGGGTGGTCCGCGCGGTGGCGCTGGGCTCGACCGACGGGATGACCCGCGGGATGACCTCGATCGACAGCGGCGGGCCGGTGACGGTTCCCGTGGGCGAGAAGGTCCTCGGGCGGGTGTTCAACCTGCTTGGCGAGCCGATCGACAACAAGCCCGCGCTCGAGGATGTGGGGCGCAGCCCGATCCATCGCGAGCCGCCGGAGTTCTCGCAGCTCAACCCCAAGACCGAGATCCTGCCCACCGGCATCAAGGTGGTCGATCTTCTCTGCCCGTTCGTGCGTGGCGGCAAGATCGGTCTCTTCGGCGGTGCCGGTGTGGGCAAGACGGTGGTCATCCAGGAGATGATCGCCCGCGTGGCCCGCGAGTTCGGCGGTTACTCCGTGTTCTGCGGCGTGGGGGAGCGTACCCGCGAGGGCAACGACCTGTGGCGCGAGATGGCCGAGGCGGAGTACACCGACGCCGAGGGCAACACGGCCCATGTGCTTGACAAGGTGGCGATGGTGTTCGGCCAGATGAACGAGCCCCCCGGGTCTCGTCTGCGTGTGGCCCTGTCTGGGCTGACGATGGCCGAGCATTTCCGCGATGAGTCGGGTAAAGAGACGATGATGTTCGTGGACAATGTGTTCCGCTTCACCCAGGCCGGTTCGGAAGTATCGGCTCTGCTGGGGCGTATGCCCTCGGCGGTGGGCTACCAGCCCACGCTGTCGACCGAGATGGGCCAGTTGCAGGAGCGGATCACCTCGACGAGCAAGGGCGCGATCACCTCGGTGCAGGCGATCTATGTGCCGGCCGACGACCTGACCGACCCGGCCCCGGCGACGGCGTTCGCTCACCTTGATGCGTTCGTGGTTCTTGAGCGTGGCATCGCCGAGAAGGGCATCTTCCCGGCGGTGGACCCGCTGTCCTCGACCTCGCGAATTCTGGACCCTGCCGTCATCGGCGAGCGTCACTACGCGGTGGCGATGCGTGTGCAGAACATCCTGCAGCGTTACAAGGACCTGCAGGACATCATCGCGATTCTGGGTGTCGACGAGCTTTCCGATGCGGACAAGCAGATCGTGGCCCGTGCGCGGCGCATCGAGCGGTTCCTTTCCCAGCCGTTCTATGTGGCCGAGGTCTTCACGGGCTTCCCGGGCATCAACACCTCGCTGGAGGAGACGATCGACTCGTTCGAGCGTCTGTGCGACGGCGAGGGCGACGATCTTCCCGAATCGGCGTTCATGTATGTGGGCACGCTCGACGACGCCCGCAAGAAGGCCGAGCGGGCCGCGGCCAACGCGTGATTTGCGTGAGATTCTGAATACTGAAAACGCCCGCTTCGAGCGGGCGTTTTTTCAATGGTTGATTGCGTAGAAACTAGCTCGCGATACCGACGCCCGTATCGGATACGCAGTCGTAGCGGAACCTCTCGAGGATACCCAGCGCGGCCTGGGCGGCGGCGTAGCGGGCTCCCTCTACCTGGTCGCAGAGCGCTCGCATAGATCCCGGCTCGAGGCGATCGCTTGCCGAGATATCGACCACGCCCATCGACCACGCGGGGAACTGGCGCGACGGCGTGGGCGCGCCCATGAGGACCTCGATGTGGTGATGGCGGGGGTCTTTTTCGATGTTGGCGAAGAGGGCGGTGAGATCGGCGTAGTCGCCTTCGAGGACCTGCATGAAGTGGTCGCCGGAGTAGAGCAGGAGGCCGGTGATGGTCTTCTCGCGGTTGAACTTCTGCGCGGTGGCGGCAATGTCTTCGAGATCCTCTTGCTTGAAACGCTCGGTGGGCGTGCTGATATAGATGATGGTGTAGAGCTTCATGTAATTAGTATCGTCGAAAACTGGATGCCGCGATCCAGTATTGAGTGAGGGCTGCTGCAATTGAGGTAAACCGATCAATCGCTTTGAAGGGGGGTTTCCTGTTCGACGGTCCAGGCGAGTTTTTCGCCGCGGCAGTCGATGTGGATGTTGAAGAAGCCGGGGGTTCCGTTGGGGCCGGAGCGTTGGTGGCGGTTGATCATGGGCCAGATTATCTCGCGGTCGGTGCCGGGGAGCGGGAGTTTTTCGATCTCATCTGGGTGGTGCCATTGGAGTTCGCCCTCGTCCATGTGGCCGTCGACGACCTCGACGGGGACCATGACGCGGTAGTAGAAGAGGAGCCAGTGGGTCTTGCCCTCGAAGGCGGTCTCGGCGATGAGGCCGGCGAGGTGGAGGTCCTGGGGGCGGACATCGATGCCGGCCTCTTCCTTGATCTCGCGGATGGCGCACTGGGCGGGGGATTCGCCGGTGTGCATCTCGAGCTTGCCGCCGATCGGAGAGCAGAGCCCCTTGTTGGGGGCCTTGATCCGGTGGAGCAGGAGGACGCGGCCGTCTTTGTCGCGCAGGTCGCACAGGCAGGCGATCTTGTAGGGGAGGTGGCTGGCCTGGGGATCGTCGGGCATGTCGGGGAGGATATTGGCCGCGTCTTTCATCCGGAAAGGGTAGGGGCGGGGAGGGCGGAAACCTATCGCCCGGGGATCGTGGGTCGAGGGCGGCTCAGGTCCGGGTGTGATACTGGGCGATCAGGGTGTATGAGCTGACGGAGCCGGTGAAGTGTTCCTGCCTGACGGCCTGGTAGCGGTCATCGCTGAAGAAGCGGTCGCGGGTGGGCTCGTCGGGGAAGGAGAGGATGAAGAGGCGGTTGAAGGGCTCCTCGGCCTCGCCTCTGAGCAGCTCGGAGACCCGCATGTCGTAGCGGAAGAAGCCGCCCATGGATTCGAGGATGGGGGTCATGTGCTGGCGGTAACGCTGGTAGCCGGCCTCGTCGGTGATGTGCATGCCGATGAGCATCTCGAAGCGTTGCTGGGTGCCGGTCATGGGGTGTCCTCGCTTTGGGAGTGGTTGCTCGGGTCGCCCGGGGGGTCTCGATGGATCTCATAACTCAGCAGGCGACAGGGGATGCTACCGTTGTTGAACGGCAGCTTGCCGGCGGCACGCAGGCGGATCTGGGTTGAGAGGGAGCGGCTGCCGGTGAAGACATGGCCGGTCCAGCCGCGGCAGCGGTCCTTGAAGAAGAAGCCGATGTCGCGGTAGGTCTGGCGGAGTTCTTCGGTCTCGCCCAGGCGGATGCCGTACTCGGGGTTGAAGATGACATGGCCGGACTCGTGTTCTTGAAGCGTGGGGACAACGGTGTCCATGAAGTCGCAGGTCTCGAACTCGATGAGGTGCTCGACGCCGGCGGTTTTGGCGTTGCGATACGCGGCGTCGATGGCGGCGGGGTCGTGGTCACTGGCGATGATGGGCATGGGCTCGTTGATGGGGGGCGTGGACTTGCGGGCCTCCTTGCGCATGGCGACATACTCATCGTCGAGTTCGAGCGTGGTGTGGAGCGCGCTGGCATCGTTGCGCATCAGGCCAGGTGCGCGGCCAGCCATCATCCGGGCCGCCTCGATGGCCAGGGTGCCCGAGCCGCACATGGGGTTGATCAGGGCCTGCGAGCCGTCGTAGCCCATGCCCATCAGGACGGCGGCGGCGAGGGTCTCGGACATGGGTGCGTGGTGGGGGAGCTTGCGGTAGCCGCGGTCGCTCAGCCGCGTCCCGTTGACATTGAGATACAGCCAGACGCGGTCGCCCTTCCAGACGAGCTGGATGACGACGCCCGAGCGGTCGGGGCCCGAATCGGGCCGGTCGCCGGTCTGCTGCTTGATGCGGTCGACGACGGCGTCCTTGAGCAGCAGGTTGGGGTACATGGTGTTGGTGATGGAGGGATGGTCGATGTTGGAGGTGATGGTGACATAGGAATCGTTGGGGATGAGTTCTTCCCACGGGTAGTTGCGGGCCCAGCGCTCGAGCATGTTGAGGGTGGTGGCGCGGGTGCGGTCGAGGAGCCAGTAAACCTGCTGGGCGGTGCGGAGGTGGAGGGTGAGGTTGAGCGCCTCGGGGAGGGTGGCGCCGATGGAGACGGAGACGGGGTCGGTGTCCTGGACCTCGTGGCCGAGGGTTTCGACCTCGCGGCGGAGGTATGGCACGACATGCTCGGCGCAGGCGATGCGTGTGAGGCGTTTTTTGTGGGGGTCGATGGGGGGCATGGATGGGGACAATAGGGTGCACCTTCTCAAAAAGCCGCCCTGTTGAGCGACCGATGGGTGAGATGCAGGTGACGCAGCTTTCAGCATGTTTTCCCTATTTTTCGTTCAGATACAAGGGCGTGTCGCGATACGGTACACTTCCCAAGGACATGCAGGAGCTCAGGACGGCACCTGCATGGCACCCAAGAGCCTGCTTAAGCTTCGCGTAAGCAGGGCGCCCGGTTGACAGATCCCAGGGGAGGGGTGACTGACGCACTATACTTTGATCCAATTATTCAAATCGTTAGATAGGTAGCAGATCAATGACTCGAGATAGCTTAGGCAAGGGCGATGTCTTGGTGTCGAGCCGAGAGTTTTGGGCGGTGCCTGCTTTATTGGCTCTTAGTGCGCCGTTTGTCTTCTGGCACTACATCGCAGATGAAAGCCCTTTGTTTATTCGGATTTTAGTTTTTGCACTGTTGTCGGCATCGGCAACCATTGCGCTTAGGCCGTTTATTGTCCAGTGCTTTCCATTAAGCAAAGTTGATGGTGGTGTAAAAGTGCACAGAGAGGTTGTGGTGCTATTTATAATTAACCTCCTGATCTACATGGGTATAGTTTTATCTGTGCTTGAATGGATGTTTGAGTTAGGGTTATATCGGATATTGCAGGCGCAGCAGTAGCGATTTGAACTTATGAGCAGGGCACCATCAACTATCCCCGCCAGAATCCTGCTCAAACCCCATGAAGACATCGGGCGTGAGCAGGCGACTCGCGTGAACAGTTGTGGCTAGCATGCGAGCATGAAGGATCCAAAGCCAATTTTGGCGGATGATGCGGAGTTCTACCTCGGAATCGGCGGGGAGTTTCGTTGTCGCCTTGCGAATAATGGACTCGTCGCTGAAAGCGACTTGCCCAGAAAGCTCAGGCAACTCACTGCTGTCGCGATTATGTTTGGATTCGGTGCCTTTTCTTCCATCTTCTTCTTGCTCATCGTCATTCTGGGGAGCCAGGAAGTCGATCGAGCTACCCTTACGGCTCTAATATTTTCCGCTATCGGTTTGCCGATCTGCTGTTTTCTTGCCTGCGCGTTTCGGAAGCGGATCGCAGGCGCAGTGCGCATGGTGACTTGCAAGCGGACTACGAACGGGTGGACATTTGAACTGCTGGTGAACGGGTCGGACACGGTCAATGTAGAATGCCCGGCCGTGCATGTTGCACCGGTTCGTCAACACCCGGGGGGTGCAAAGATAGTCGTGCACAGCGTCGTCGTAGCGACATCAAGCGGAGGGATGATCCCGGTTCTGCCAGTTGATCTCAACTGCGGGGTAGTGTCTGACTTCTTCGGGATCGATAAGACGACGGGCGACAGGGTTCCAGTTTCCATGCTAGGTTTTCTGACAAGCAAGCGGCCTTGAGTCCGTTTCCAGAAGGGGGGTTTAGCACTGCTCCACGACTGTTTGGATGCATATTCATCGAAGCGACCTGAATAAAAAAAGCCCGCGGGCTACGCGCCCGACGGGCTCAGGATATGGACGGGTTGGGAACTTAGCGCCGGCGGCGTGATGCTCCGAGCAGGGAGACGGCCATAAGCGTCAGCGGGCCGGGGGCGGGGACGATGACGGTTTCGACATAATCGATGGCCGCGTCGTGGGTGGACTCGTCGAGCCCGGCGTTGAACACGGTGTAGATGATCTCGGAATCCTGGGCGCCGGTGAGCGAGAACGAGTTGGCCAGCAGGTAGATCCCGGCGGGGGCGGAGCCGTCGATGGTGTAGTCGAAGTGCTCATCGAAGCCGCCGGGCTGGTTCGCATCGTAGTTGAGGGCGAAGCCGGCGACCGGGTTGCTGTCGAAACCGGTGCTGACGCTCGCGGGGCCGAAGCCGAGCGTCATCGCGTCGGCGGCCTGGGCGAAGGAGACGGGGCCGGTGCCGTCCCAGTAGAGCAGGGCGTCGGTGAGGGTGAAACTGACCTGGGTGTTGTCGGGCAGCGAGCCCTGCTCGATGAAGATGCCGGGTTCGTCGGCGAACCAGTTGGGGCCGCTGACAAACATGTCGGCGGCGAAGACGCGCTCGCCGAAGTTGCTGATGGTGCCGTCGTCGTGGTCGCCGACGCCGACAGCTACGGCGCCGTCGATGATCGCCAGCCCGTAGTCTCCGCCATCGGCCAGTGCGATGGCCGATGCGCCTGCGATGGCCGCGATGGCCAGTGTGTTGTTGCGTTTCATGCTCTGTCTCCTATTGAAATCCATATCCGGGGGTTCATATCGGGGGTTGATTGATTCGTGTGGCGATTTGCTTATGTCAGGGGCATCCCTGGCTGAACCGCGAAAGGAACTCGCTGAGATCGAAGAAGTTCAGCACGCCGTCGCCGTTGAGGTCGGCTTTGAGGTCCTGGCTGTTGAATGCGCTGAGGAACCCGCTGAGATCGAAGAAGTTCAGTGAGCCGTCGTCGTTGAAGTCCCCGGGGCACGCGGGGCCGATGAGCGTATCCTCGACATACGCGATGGCATCGGGGAGATCGGCCGCGGCGTCGCCCTGGGCGAACACGATGAAGAGCGGTTTGGTGGGTTCGATGCCCGAAGCGGTGGTCCAGAGTTCCATTTCCAGCAGGAAGAGCCCATCGATGGCCGGGGGCTGGCCGCCGTTGACCAGGTACTGCAGGTGGTGGTGGAACGAAGCCGCGGCGTCGAGCGTGGCCTGGCCGAAGACGATGCCCTCGACGCGCTGATCGGTGGTGGGGGCGTCGAAGTTCTGGCCCGATGCCCGGACAGTGATGGTTTCGTCGGCCAGGGTTTGGAAATCACCGGCGATGGGGTCCCACACGCGGGGGGCGCTGAGGATCGAGAAGCCGATAAGCATCCCCGGATTCAGCGAGCCGAGTTGGGCGTTGAAGCCGGGGTTGTTGGTGAAGTTGGGGAAGCCCTCCGCGCCCAGGATCGCGGACTTGACGCGGGCGGGGAACACGATTTCACCGCTTCCGGAATCGACGGCCCCGGTGACGATCTGGTCGTTTTCGAGGGCGAGGATGAAGTCCGCGCTGTGCAGGTCGCCGGCGGTAACGCCGGAGGCGGTGGCGGCGGTGAGGGTGGCGGTCAGGGCGATGGTGTTGATGGTGCGCATGGGGTGCTCCTGTTCCGTTGTGGAGTCAGTTCTGTGAGGAGGTTGGCGGTGAGGCCTCGGGGTGGAAGATGTTGTGGGGGGCGTCGCGGTACATCTCGTTGAAGGGAAGCGTGCGGACTGAGCCGTCGAAGAATGCGGCGTTGCTTTGGGCGTCGTTTGCGGTGGGTTCGCCGCCGTGGGCGTTGAGCCACATCTGTCCGCTGGCGATCCTGGGGGCCGCGTCGTTGCCCATGAAGGAGAGGTCCCATTCGTCGGGGTGGACATGATCGGCCTTGGCGAACTCGGGCTCGTCGGTGATTGGCTCGCCGAACTCACGGGCGATCGGGGTCATCATGATCAGGTGTGCCGTGGAGGTGGGCCGCGTGATGCGGTTCAGGCGGGTGTATGCGTTGCGCTGGTCCAGGACGCGGCCGGTGACGGGATCGGGGTTGAGGAACGGGGCGACGGAGCGGGCGGTAAAGCCGTTGAGGCCGTAGGTTGTGAGGCGGGCGATCTCGGGTAGGTCCGGGTTGTTGGTGAAGTCGTCGTCATCCAGGAGGTCTTCATTGGCGGTGAACCAGTCGCGGAGCTGGTTCAGGGTGGATCCCTCATCTGAGCCGCCGTCTTCGGTGCTGAGCCAGATGGAGCGGTCGACGGGTGAGTAGAGCGATTCGGGTGCCGCGCCGTAGTCCTGGAGTGTGATGAGCCATGTGTTGCGGATGTCTCCGGCCAGTGAGCCGTGGGGGAGGGCGGCGTCGATCAGGCGGCCGTCGGAATCCTCCAGGTAGAGCTGGTGGGCCAGTTCGAGCTGGCGCATGTTGGACTGGCATACGACACGCTGGGCGCTGGCGCGAGCACTGCCAAGGGCGGGCAGGAGGATGCCGATGAGCAGCGCGATGATGGCGATGACCACCAGCAGCTCGATAAGCGTGAAACCGGATTTGCGTTGCATGTTCTGCCTTGGGGATTCCGCCCACGGCGCACGGTACAAACCAGGTGCGCGCGGGGCTGGGGATCAGTTCTGTGTAAGCACGGGGCCGCGGATCAGCGGCTCGGCGGTGCTCGCGCAGGGTGATCGGTCCGGCAGATGGGGGTGTTTGGCGCGGTTTGCTCGGCGGGCATCGCGACCGGCGGTGCCGTGGCCAGAGGGGCCGCGGGTGGTGAATCCGGGGCAACGAGCTGGATCAGACTCAGGCCCAGGCAGATCGAACAGTCCTCATTCTCCGTGGGGGCGTGTGGGGCCGGCTGCTGCTGGGGATCGGCGTGGGTTGGGTCGGAATCGCACTGATGCGCCGTGCCGGCAGCTGGCGCGTGATGGATGGCCTGGTGCAGCGACATAAGGCCGCCGGTGGCGTGCATCAGCAGGGCGCTGATGAGCATCAGGATGGCGAGTCTTTGTGTCCGCATGGGGGGCATCGGTCTCCGCGAATGAGAACACATTATCATTAAGGGCGGGGGGTGTCAAGGGAATTCTTTGGGTGGCAGAACCGGGCGCGTGCGGATTGAAATGCGTGCTGTGCCGACATAAGCTATATATGGACCTGTATATCTACTATTGGTCTTAAACCCACGAACCCACGCCCAACCGGGCGAAAAAGGAGATCGTCATGATCAGAAACCAGCAGAGCGTCGGGCAGCTTGTCGTTGAGCGTCCCCAGCGATCCCGCGTCTTCGAATCGCTGGGAATCGACTACTGCTGCGGTGGGAAGCTGCCGTTGGAGGAGGCGTGCCGGCGCAAGGGGATCGACCCGGCCCAAGTGATCGCGCGCATCGAAGAGGCGGAACGGGGCGGGGAGCAGGCGCGTTCGGGACAGGACCCGGCGAAGATGGGGCTGGCGGAACTGGCCGACCATATCGAGCGGGTCCATCACGATTTTCTCCGCACGGAGTTGGACCGGATCATGCACCTGACGGCCAAGGTCGCCGATGCCCACGGCGAGCGTGATCCTCGTCTGGCGGAGGTACACCGGGTTTTCTCCGGATTTCGCGAGGAGATGCTGACCCATATGCTGAAGGAAGAGCAGGTCGTCTTCCCGATGATCCGCTCGCTGGAGCGCAAGGAGCCCGGGGAGCCGTGCGGATGCGGGTCCATCGTGGACAAAATCGCGGCTTTGGAGGCGGATCACGACGACAGCGGCTCGGCTCTGGAACGCATGCACGAGCTGACCGAGGGGTACGCGGTCGCCGAGGGATTCTGCAACACGCACCGGGCGATGCTCGATGCGCTGAGCAATCTTGAGCGAGACACACACGCGCATGTGCACAAGGAGAACAACATCCTGTTCGTGCGGGCAACGGAACTGGAATCTGGAACCGCGGCGGGGGGTGCCTGATGGCGGTCCAACTGGGCACACAGGGGCAGGCGGGCTTCGATCAGCCCTTCGAGCTGCTGATCGACTGCCACCGGCGCATCGAGCATTTTCTGGCGGTGATCACGCGCGTGGTGGAGGCCTACGGCAGCTCGGTGCTCGACGATCAGGCGCACCGGGCTCTGCACACGGCGGGCGTCTATTTCCGTGAGAGCGCGCCGCGGCATACGGCCGACGAGGAGGACTCACTGTTCCCCCGGTTGCGGGCACTGGGCGGCCCAGAGGCTGACGAGATGCTCCGCGGTGCCCAGCGGCTTGAGCGGGACCATACCCGGGCGGATGAGATGCACGCGGAGCTTGATGGGTTTCTCAGGTCCTGGGTTGGCGATGGCCGCATCCCAGAGCATGATGTCGGGCGTGCGACTGAACTGCTCGGTGAGCTTGAAGCCCTCTATCGCGAGCACATCGCGTATGAGGACACGGTCTTGTTTCCCAGCGCATCCAAGGCACTCCCGGAAGAGCAGGTCCGTGAAATTGGACGCGAGATGGCTCTGCGGCGCGGGCTGCGGGTTCCCAACGAAACATGAGGGCGATGCCGGGGCTGGTGCCAGTTGAGGTCCGGTCCGACTGATAGATGTGGAGGTGAGAGATGCCGGGATGGGCTCCTGGGTGGGCATCCGGCAATCATCCATAAACAGAACGGGCGTCCGGAAAGGACGCCCGTTCTCGCTGGATTGGTCATCCGCCGGGGAGGGGCGGTTCAAGCGGATCGGGAGGGATTCGAACCCTCGGTACAGCGTTACACTGTACACCGGATTAGCAATCCGGCCCCTTCAGCCTCTCGGGCACCGATCCAAGGAGGTCCCGGATTCTCGTCCGGGCTATGAGGATAGCGTCATCGGGGGCGTGCATCAATCCGGGGCCCTTCAAATGACGACGGGGCCCGTAGGGGCCCCGTGATCACGCGTGCGATCCCGCGATCGGGTGCCATCGGGGCGTCTGGAGGAACGGCCCCGGATGGTCAGATCGCGCTCATGAGTCGGCTTAGAGCGTGCCGGCAAGGTCTACCCACCCGGCGTCGGATCGTTGTCGCGTTTGGCTCAGGAGATGAGTCTGGCGGATTAGTCGGCACCCTCGCCACCGCTGTTGTTTTCCAGCATGTTGCGGAGGTATTTGTTCTCGCGCCGGGTGGCTTCGAGATCGAAGACGAGGTATTTGACCGAGAGCCGCAGGTGGTCGAGCGAGTCCTGGAGCTCGGTGATGGTCTTCTTCATGCGCTGATGGCGGGCCTGTGTTTCCTGGGCGAGCTGGGCGAGCTTGGGCCGGTCGCCCTCGGGGAGGGTGTCGATCTGCTCGAGGAGGTTCTGCAGGCGGCTCTGGAACTCGTTCTCTTTCATGTCTGATTCCCTTCTGCGTAGATATGTCTGTGGGCTTGTGCCCGACATACCAACACATGCACTTGGGGGACCAGCCGCGGGCGGGGTTTGCGCACGCGAACGCTGAGTCCGGGAAAATCCCCTCCGTGGGGTCCAGACAATCCGTTTTGGGTCTTCCGTGCCTGATTCTGCGTCGCCGATTCCCTCCGGCGTCGCGCCCGGCTGTGCCGGGTGTTGATTGTGGTCAACGCGGGCGGTGCAGCTTATGCAACGCGTTGGGCCGCGGGCGGGGCGGACTTGGCGATCCTGACCAGCTCCGGAGCCGGGACATTGTTCGCCTCGCGCACGACCCTGGACAGGTGGGTCTGCAGATTCTTTTGGAACATCCGATAATACTCTTCGAGTTCGTGCCGGTTGAACCTGCTCAGCGGATCCCGCAGCCCGCTCTGGGCCGCGGCCCAGTCGAGCAGCGATGCACCGGTGCCCTCGAAGCGGTAGAGGGACAGCGTGGCGGCCAGACGCTGGGCCGGGGAGGCGAAGGGATCGCGGGCCTTCTCGGGGATGCCGGTCATGATTGTGAGGACCTGGCGGTGGTCGGCGGATT
>JBBDKK010000200.1:0-12048 GCA_040879395.1 Phycisphaerales bacterium | reverse complement strand
CAGCACCCCGTCGCCCATGAACTTGGCGACATGGCCCTCGACCCGCGCCACCTCTTTCTTGTTGGCTTCCGACGCGTCCTCGAGCTTGAGCGCCTCGCGCTCGATCTCAAGCTGCATGATCTTGCGCCGCAGCTCATCGAGTTCCTGCGGCATCGAGTCGATCTCCATCCGCAGCGCGCTGGCCGCCTCGTCGATCAGGTCGATCGCCTTGTCCGGCAGGAACCGATCCGTGATGTACCGGTCGCTCAGCGACGCGGCCGCCAAAATCGCGCTGTCCTGGATCCGCACGCCGTGGTGCGTCTCGTAGCGGTCCTTGAGCCCCCGCAGGATCGCCACCGTCTCCTCGACGCTGGGCGCGTCAACCAGCACCTTCTGGAACCGGCGCTCGAACGCCGCGTCCTTCTCGATGTGCTTGCGGTACTCATCGAGCGTGGTCGCCCCGATGCAGCGCAGCTCGCCGCGGGCCAGTGCCGGTTTCAACAGATTCCCCGCGCTCACCGCGCCCTCGGCCGCGCCCGCGCCGATGATCGTGTGCAGCTCGTCGATGAACATGATCACCTGGCCGTCGCTGCCCTCCACCTCGCGCAGCACCGCCTTGAGCCGGTCCTCGAACTCACCGCGGTACTTGGCCCCGGCCAGGAGCTGACCGACATCCAGCGCGATGATCCGCTTGTCCTTCATCCCCTCGGGGCAGTCGCCGTTGATGATCCGCAGCGCGATCCCCTCGGCGATGGCCGTCTTGCCAACGCCCGGCTCGCCGATCAGCACCGGGTTGTTCTTGGTGCGGCGAGACAGCACCTGCATGCAGCGCCGGATCTCCTCATCACGACCGATCACCGGGTCCAGCTTGCCCTCGCGGGCGCGGTCCGTCAGGTCGATACCGTATTTCTTGAGCGACTCGAACGACGCCTCGGCCCCCGGATCGGTGATGTGCTCGACACCCGACGCCTTGCGGATCTCCCCGATCGCCCCTTTTACCGACTTAGCATCGGCGTTGTGCACCTTGAGCACTTCCGCCCCGCCCCCGCCGCTCTGGGTCAACGCCAGCAGCAGGTGCTCGCACGAAACGAACTGATCCCCCATGTCACCCGCGGCCTTGTCCGCCTTGGCCATGATCTCCATGATCTCACGCCCGCTGCTGCCCGCCCCCGACGAAGTCGTCGGCAGGCGCTTGAGTTCGGACTGCGTGATCTGGGCGATCTGCGCCGTGTTGATGCCGATCCGCTTGAGAATCGCGTTGACCGGGCCGTTGGTATCGTCCAGGAGCGCATCGAGCACATGCAGCGATCCGACCTCCGGGTTGCCATTGGCCATGGCCGTCTGCTGGGCCTGTGCGAGCGCCTGCTGGGCGAGCGTGGTGAGTTTGTCCATCCGCATGTCGTGTCCTCCTTACATCAGGCCCGCCGACGATCCATAGCCACCGAGCCCAACAAACACATGCAACCGGCGCGCCAGCCCGACCACACCAATAAACCCCATTCCCATCCGAATTATGCGGCTGCCCCCCAACCCTTCTGCCGTTCCGGCAGTTGAATCCGAAACTTGGCAGACGCTTTAACTCGGCAGGCACTCTTGGGGGTGCCACGATCTGACCCCGGCCCCGGAGGAGGGGCCCAGGCCTGAAGCCACGGGCGGAGCGCAGCGCAACCCGTGGACAGATCGCCCCCCTCTTACGCGCCCCGACGGGGCAACGGTATCTGCTGCCTCACGCACAACACGCTTGCCCCCGCTCAGCCACCCTCCCCACCCCGCGCACAAAAAAACGCCGCTCATCGCAGCCGGTATCAGTGTCCGAATCCCTGAAGATCAAGGGGGTGCCAAGATCCGGGTCCCGACCTTCCACTCGATGGAGGCCTGGTCTTCGCCCGGCTGTGCTCGGCTCCCATTCAGAGGCTCAAAGGGATCGAACTTGTCTGACCGACCGCGATGAGCGGCGTTCATGCTTCCCCACCTTACCACGCCAACCCGCCGCGGGATCCCACGAAATCATGCGCAACCGACAATTTTCGCACCTTGTGCACGAACAGTGGATAACCCCCACCCCCCACCGCACCCACCACCACTGGGCGAACTCCATCCATCGCGGAACCGGGGGCACGCGGGGGGCGTATCGGCCACAAGCCCACGCCCAACGGGTGTCCAGGTGCGAAAAATGCCCTCCCCCAGACCGGCGGGCCGTGACAGCAGGCCGGTTTCTCGCTATGCTCGTGGCTCCAAACACGCCGATAGACCAGCAGGCGCAATCAAATCACCAGTCGTCCAGGAGTCGTTCTCAAGACTCATCAACCGAAACTCCGAGGCACAGCCCATGAAGATCACACGCACACACCGTCGTATCGCCACCCTCGCCGCTCTGGCCGCGGCACCCATCGTGCTCATCGGCTGCTCCTCATCATCCGGGCCGCGCCATGCCGGCGACATCTCCGCGATCCGCAGCGATCCATCCCCGGCGATGCACACACTGACCCAGCGTGACTCCGATCGCCTCAATATGCACGCACGCATGAAGGACTCCAACTTCCGCATGCTCTCCACCGACATCGACCGCCTCTTCCACCTCGACCGCCCGTCGCGCCTGCACATGGGCATCAAGCCGTAATCGGCGCAATCACCGCACACAAAGCCGATCGATCCAATGAAAACGCACCCGCCATCCGGCGGGTGCGTTTTTTATACTGTTCGTATACACCGTCCACACAGCGGACCCGCCCAGCAGAAGTCGGCGAGGGGCCCGGGGATGCGCGAAAGTTACTTGGTGGTGTACTGGCCGCGCGCGACCTTCTTGAACACCTTCTTCTCGCGGATCAGCGCCTGATTGACGATCGTGCGGAAGTTGGCGGCGGTGGTGATATAACCCGCCTGCTGCACGGCCTGGGTCGCCTCGGTCACGCTCATGGTTTTGCCCTTGAGCACATCGGCCAGGGTATCGACCAGGTTCTTCTCGTTGCGGGGCCGACGCCGGATGCCGCCGGATGAACTCAGCGCGCCCTCAGCGGCAAGCTCGCCCTCGATGGAGGCCAGATCCGAGAGGATCCGCTCACGACGACGCTCGAGCTTGCGGATGTTCTTCTCCCGGCGCTGCAGTTCGGCCTGCAACTCCGCGGTCGACATGTTGTCGATCGCGGGCGCTTTCCTCGTGGTTTTGGCGGTCTTCTTCTTGCTTGTGGTTTTCTTGGCCATGGGGTTTTTCTTTCGAGTGATGAGAGTAAAAGCGAAAGCCGGCGGAATATAAAAACAAACAGTCCACCTTATGTAGTGAAACTGTAGATACCCAAAACTGCGAAATCGACAACCCTGTTCATTTTATGAAGCAAACCCAAAGGCTCGCAAATCCATGCTTCATGGGTACACCAAACATAAACCAATATAGGTTATAGGTAAACCGACCGATCCCCGCCTTCTTTGCCCGGAATATCGCCGCTATCCGCGATACCCAGCCGCTCCAGAAGACCATCGAAATGGTCAAGATCATAGAAGTCGATGATGATCTGACCCTTTTTCCCCGAACGATCCGTCTGCAAACGCACCCGTGTGCTCAGTTGCTCGCCCAGCCGGTTCTCAAGATCCCTGAGCACCGTCGCCATGCGGCGTGCGCCCGGGTCCTGCGCCCCACCACCGTCTCCGGTTTCGGGTGTCTGGCCATCGCTGGCCGCGCCCGCCGCCGACGACCCATCCTTATGGCCACCGCCGGCCATCTGCTCGAGCACACGCACGCTCCATCCCTCATCTGCGGCCCGCCTTGCCAGCTCGGTCCGCTTGGCCGCGTCCTTGCACGAGAGCAGCGCCTTGCCGTGCCCCGTGCTCAGGACGCCAGAGCCGATCAGCGAAAGGATGTCGTTGTCCAGCTCCAGCAGCCGCAGGAAGTTGGCCACCGACGGGCGGCTGATGCTCACCCGCTGGGCAACCTGCTCCTGGGTCAGGCCGAAACGCTCGATCAGCAGCGAGAAACCCCGTGCTCGCTCGATCGGGTTGAGATCCTCATGCTGGATGTTCTCGATCAGCGCCAACTCGGCCGACCGCGCCTCATCCACATCCATCACGATCGCCCGGATCGTGTCGCGCCCCGCGATCTGCACCGCCCGCCAGCGGCGCTCGCCGGCGATCAACTCATACCGCCCCTCCCCGCCATCTCGCACAATGATGGGCTGCATCAGCCCGTGCTCCTGGATCGACTGGGCCAGCTCCTCCAGCGATTCCTCATCGAACTCCCGGCGCGGCTGGTTTGGATTGGGTACCACCGCCGACACCGGCAAATCATGAATCCCCCCCACCGCCGCGGCGCCACCTTGCTTGACCCTCCCGGTAGATTGGTCAATAATAGGTATATTAATGCTATCTGTTAGGGTATCAGCGTCAACCCCGATCGGGCGCGATGATCCCTGATCAACCAGCGCGCTCAACCCACGCCCCAGGCGGGGCCGGTTCTTCTTCGTTTTCTTTGCTGATGAGTCCATGCAAGACCTCCGTATCATGCGCCGCCGCCGATCCAAGTTCCGTTCGGAACCCAGCATAACCTCAATGAGGCGTTTCCGGGTCCCGCGGCGGTGGAAATGATGATAGTCGGCTAACATCCGGCATGGGAAACAAGACCAAAATCGAAGTCATCGCCCGGGGCGTGCTTATCCACAACGCCCGCGTACTCATGTGCCGCAACATCAAACACGGCTATTGCTACCTCCCCGGCGGCCATGTCGAGTTCGGTGAACCCGCTTCCAAGGCGCTCGAACGCGAGCTGCTCGAAGAAACGGGCCTCGCCTCGTCCGCCGGCCCGATGGTCCTCACCACCGAGCAGCACTTCGACGATGGCAAGAAAATCCACCACGAGATCAACCTGGTGTTCCTCGTGGAACAACTGGGCCCCTCACCCACACCCCCGGAATCGGTCCCCAGCATCGAGGACGACATCGACTTCGTATGGATCGACCTGGCCCAAGTACCAGAAGCCGACATCCGCCCCCAGGAGATCCGGGCGTGGCTGATGAGCGGGGGGGTCCACGACCCCGAGCACGGCCCTTGGATCAGCGGCTTCAGTGCCCCCGAAAGCCGTCGGCAGGGCACTCAAAGCTGAGCCGGATTCGCCAATCATGCTCAAACAAGGCCCGAATCCGCTCGATAATGGCCCTGATGCCTCACGCACAGAACAAACAGAACGAGCCCACGCCGCTCGATTCAGAGATTGGCAGCGAGCTGGATCGCATCGATGAACTGCTGGAATCGGTGGATGCCCACCTGGATCAGGCATCCCACCTGGCCGAACTCGGTGCGTTGGCCCCGATGTTCGCCCACGAGGTCAACAACCTGATGACGCAGGTGGGGGGGCGGGCCCAACTCGCGCTCATGCGCCCCGACGATCCCCACGCCACCGCCCGCGCCCTCAACCTCGCGGCCCAGGCCGGGGCCCACATCGCCCAGCTCGCCGAGTTCTTCCTCGACGCCGCCCCCACAGCACAAGCAACCCCCACCGCCCCCACTACTCAAACCAGCGAGATACCCGCCGACAGCCGCCGGCTCCGCGACATCCACCAGCGGGCCCTGGGCTTCCTCGATGACACCGATGTCGAAACCCTCGGCTTCACCCTGATCGAGGACGAGCCGGGGATCGAAGCGGGGGTCCTGCCGGTCCTGCTCCAGCAGGTCCTGCTGAACCTGTACATCAACGCCGTCCGGGCCATCCGCCGATGCCCGGCCTCCCAGCACCGGGATCACGCGGTCCGTGTGCGGGTGGGGGTGCTGGACGCGGCTGGAGCCGCGTGTTCCCCGTGGAACACCACGCGGATCCGCATCACCATTCAAGACACCGGCGTGGGCATGACCTCCGACCAGGCGGCCCGCCTAATGGGCGATACCGCTTCCCGACACCCGAACACCCACACTGTCAATGATGAATCGCCGCCAGACGCCCGGCAAGGGCATGGCCTGGGCCTACCGATCTGCCGGCGGCTGCTGGCGGAGGTGGGGGGGGCGCTGCGGTGCGAATCCACGCCCGGCAAGGGCACACGGATGACGATCATCGTCCCCGCGGCCCAGGCTCACGCACCCGCCGCCGACCGCCACGCGGCCTGAATCCACCTATCCACCTATCCACCTATCCACCTAATCCATATAGCTATCTATATATGCATCGCCACCGGTCTCAGTCGGCCGCGACCGGCACGATGTCGGTGGGCACGAACTCCACCCACACCGGATCGCCCGGCTCCGGGTGCACCGCGCTGCTGGGGCTGTATGGGTTCATTTCCGCGATCTTGATCGGCGGGCAACCCTTGACCTCCACCAGGTGCTGGGCCGTCTCGCCGAGATAGGTCGTTTCCATGAGCGTGCCCGGCAGGGTATTCTCCGTGTCTGGCCGGCGCAGCCGGATCGCCTCGGGGCGGATGGACAATAGATTATGTTCTGTATTTGTGAGGTATTCGTCGTTGGCCTGGGGGATCGCCGCGAACTGACCCGCCTCGACCTCGAACGAGACCCGCTCATCGGTGGTTCCCACCTGCCTCGCCTCGATCAGGTTCGTCTCGCCCAGGAACTCGGCCACGAAGCGGCTGTTGGGCGCCCGGTACAGCTCCCGCGGCGAGCCGACCTGCATGATCTTCCCCGCCCGCAGCAGTGCGACCCGGTCCGCCATCGACAGTGCTTCCTTCTGGTCGTGCGTCACATACACCGTGGTGATGCCCGAATCCTTGCACACACGCCGGATCTGCAGGCGCAGATCGTTTCGGAGCTTGGCGTCGAGATTGCTCAGCGGCTCATCGAGCAGCAGCACGGCCGGCTTGATCACCAACGCCCGGGCCAGGGCGACGCGCTGCTGCTGCCCGCCGGAGAGCTGGTTGGGCTTGCGGCCGGCGTACTGCTCCATCTGCACCGCGGCCAGGGCGCCCAACACCCGCTCGTCCTTCTCGGGGTTGGGCACCTTGCGGACATTGAGCCCGAAGGCGACATTCTGGGCCACGGTCATGTGCGGCCACAGGGCGTAGGACTGGAACACCATGCCGGTGTTGCGCTTGTTGGGGGCCTCGTGCGTTACATCCTTGCCGTCGAAGGCGATCTTGCCCTTCGTGGGATCGATAAACCCGGCGATCATCCGCAGCAGCGTGGTTTTTCCGCATCCCGAGGGCCCCAGCAGGAAGAAGAGTTCGCCGGGCTCGATCGTGAGCGTGAGGTCGTCGACGGCGGTGGCGGCCCCGGATCCGGTGCCGAAGACTTTGACCAGGTTCTCGATCTTGATGCGTGTTCCCATAGGCGGCAATGATAGCGAACAACTTGTGATAGACTCACAGCGTGCACGGCCGCCCGGACCAATCTTCATCCTCCCCGAACCGCCCGCCGCGCCCCCCCCGCGATCCGCTCGATCGGCTCCGCGGCTACCGGGTGCGTCCGGACCGCGCCCGAACGCTGGAAGA
The DNA here is from genome assembly GCA_040879395.1 of Phycisphaerales bacterium. Taxonomy (GTDB): domain Bacteria; phylum Planctomycetota; class Phycisphaerae; order Phycisphaerales; family UBA1924; genus UBA1924. The sequence continues at coordinate 4,651 of JBBDKK010000200.1, read as the reverse complement.
TGACCTCAAGCGCACGATCGGATCCATCAAGAAGGTCTCCAAGGCCGAATCCGCGGCGATCGACGCGTGGAACACCGCCGCGCCCGACGAGCTGACGGCCCACTGCCGCGTATCGGGGCTCCGCGCGGGCAAGCTGGTGGTGCTTGTGCCGGGTGCGCCCCAGCGATATATCGCCCAGCGGTGGCTGAGCAGCGGGGGGCTTGCAGAGCTGCAAACCCTTGCCCGCGTGCCGATCAGAGGGGTCGATCTGCGCGTGGATCCCGGTTTGGGTTCCAAAGAATCCTGAGTTTGCGCGGAAAAGTTATCAGATTCACCCGAAAACCCTTTGACAAACGGTCCCATTTCGAGGATGCTGGCGTATCGCCGGCGTCGTGGTCGGCAGGGACAAATCAGAAGCACACGCGAAGCCCTCACCCACAGCGTTCCGAGTCGCTCCGGCGGCAGAGAACACGGCAATGGGGTATTGAGGGGGTGGGCGATCCCGGTCCTGCACACAGGCGGGGACCGCCCTACGAGGGCGAGCGATGTGATTGTGTTCTGTTGACGGGCTACTCCTCCTGAGCCGTCTGCGCAACAGAACACACCGGGCGGTGTCTTCTCGTGGGGGATACCGCCTTTTTTATTTTGTACAAGAAAAACCGATTATTGCTCTGGGACGCTCAGGTATAAGCGTCCCTCACGGGCGCCATCGCCGACGACCAGCAGGTCATCGACGCCATCGGCGTTTACATCGCCAGCGGCCAAGCCCCAGGGGTGATCGAACCCCGTCGGCAACATCGCCGTCGTCAGTTCGTCCCGGGCACCGAAGATGAGCAAGATGTAGTCCGACCCATAGGCGGACACGATTGCGTCTGCTACGCCGTCTCCGTTGAGGTCGCCGATAGCGATGTTCTTGCCGCCTCGGGCCAAGCGCGTCGCAAACCCCTCGGCAGCTTCGAAGCCGCCGCGCCCGTCGCCAAAGAAGATCTGCACCACCGCGGCATCTTCGCCCGATGCAACGACCATGTCAGGGTGACCATCGGCGTTGAAGTCGGCCGCCCGTACCGCGAACGGCGCTGTCGCCCGAACGGGCTGAGCACGGGTAGATGAAAACTTATCGTTTTCGGTCGTGTTCAGCAGGACACCGACCTCCTCACCGTGCGGCGTAAGGATATCGGGGCGATCATCGGCGTTGATGTCCACGGCTTCGAAGCCGCGGTACGGTATGCCTCCGGTTTCAAGCACGGCCCCGCGGGTTTCGAAGCGTCCATCCCCCAGCCCGCGGATGACCAGCACGCCACCGGAACTGCGGAGCAGCCCGGGCGCGGGCGTGCCACGCGGCGAGTGGTCGATCAGCAGATCGTCATGGCCGTCCGCGTCCATGTCGGCGAGTGCAATGGCGTGCGGGTGCGGATCAACATCGACCCGCATCGGTGAATGCTCGGCTGCTTGGAAACCGCCCTGCCCGTCGCCCATCAGGATCGTTACATAGTGCACATTATGGTTGGCGATCACGATGTCGATGTTTGCATCACCGTTGATATCGGCAAAGGCGAGGTCGGAAGGTTCGTCACCTGCGTGGACCGACTGCACACCGCGGAAACCCCCGACACCATCTCCGAGCAGGCCCGTGAGGCGTCCACCGGCGGAAACAATATCGGCATGACCGTCGTGGTTAACATCGGTAATCGCCACTGTTGATCCCTCGACACGGATAGTCCTGATCTCGAATGCAAGACCGTGGATATCAGTGCGTGGGCCGGGCGGGGCGGAGACTGTGAGCAAGAGAGCGGCGGTTTGAGTGAGCATTGCTGATCTCCGAGGATTGGGATGGTCATCGCATGCTATTGTCGCACGATGCAGGAGGCTCGTCGACGCCGTGGTGTCTACCCAGAAACGGCGCGACTTGTGTTCAACTCGGGTCAGGCGCTGAACGAGAAATTCGCCCCCTCCTCTGTGTGCGCTACCCGCAAACTCTGTGGAGAAGGTAAACAGGCTCGTGTAATTAGCGTGGGGCCGCTTCGTGGATTTGCCAGTAGTGTTTGAAGGATTCGGTGAAGGTGTATTGCTTCATCAGGTCGATGCCCGCCGCGCCCATGGCTCGGCGTTGGTCGTCGTTGGTTGCCAGGTCGACGATGGTGTCGATCCAGGATGGTTCATCGTCGACGCTGAGCACGACGGCGGTGGGGGAGGGGTCGTGCTGGGTGTGCACGATTTCCTTGGGGCCGCCCTGGTCGGTGATGATGACGGGCAGGCCCGATGCCTGGGCTTCCATGACGACCTGGCCGAGGGTGTCGGTGGTGGAGGGGAACACGAAGAAATCACAGGATGCATACAGCGCGGCCAGTTCCTCTCCGTGGCGGAAGCCGAGGTAATGGGCGCCTTGATCGGCGAGTTCTCGCTGCATCTGTTTTCGGTAGGGGCCGTCGCCGATGATGACCAGTTCGATCTCTCTGCCCATCTCGCGCACGCGCTGGCGGACCTGGGGCCAGATCCGCACGAGCATGGGGAGGTTTTTTTCCGTGCTGACGCGGCCGCAGAAAACGGCCTTGATCGAATCGCCGGCGATCCCGTGCTCTTTCCAGATACGCGGGTCCCGCAGGGTGTGATCGAACTGCGTGTCGTCGTAGCCGGCCTGGAGGCGCACGAGCTTGTCCTCGCGCAGCCCGATCGCACGCAGCCTGTTTGCGTAGTCCGCGCTGCGGGAGAACACGAAGCGGAAGCGTCGGTAGAACAGACCCATGTATGCGCGGCACGCCCACGAGCAGAATCGGTTGTCGAAGAGTTCATCGATGTAGGCGGGGAAGTCGGTGTGGTAGACGCCGACGATCGGTGTGCGCATCAGCATCGCCGCGATCATCCCCGTGGTGCCAACCGGGCCGGGTGTAGAGATATGGATCACATCGGGTGCGAACTCTTCCGCGGCCCGCAGCATCTGGATCATCGGCGGGATCGCCAGGTCGAGCGTCTCGTAGCCGGGCATCTTGCGGGCGTAGATCGGTTCGAAGTTGACAACATTGTCGATCCGCTCGCAGACCGGCGGCATCTGTATGCGTGTGCTGGTGAACACGGTGAGGTCGCGCCCGGTGTCGTGGGCGGTCTGGGCGATGTTCTGGATGAAGCGGCAGACGCCGTTGATGTCGGCGAAGGTGTCGGTGAACTTGAGCACGCGCAGCGGGCGGGCGTCGGCTCGGGGAAGGTCGGTGGTGGGAGTGGGGGGGTGATCAGTCATGGTGGGCTGCTCGTAGTCATCTGTGCCTTTTCTCTCCCTTGCCAACACCGCGCGGCCTCACACGCAGTGTATCAGGATTCATACACGCGTTCACGATGCGGGTGCCGCGCCGGATCTGCTAAGATTCGATGTATGTGCGGCCGATTCTCCCAAGCCATCCCGATCGAGATCCTTTTGCACCTGCGAGCGTGGCGGGATGCGGGGGCGATCCTGGATGAGGCGATGATCAACCGGCTGGCCGCGGACTATGAGCCCAACTACAACATCGCCCCTTCGCGCCCCGCGTTGATCGTCCGTGCCGACGGCCACGGGCAAACGGATGCGGGCGCCGCGGTTCGCCTGGGCGCATCCATCGCCCGTTTCGGGCTGATCCCGAGCTGGGCCAAGGACCGCTCGATCGGCGCCAAGATGATCAATGCCCGGGCGGAGACGATCGGCGAGAAGCCCGCGTTCCGCGGGTTGGTCCGCTCGCGCCGGGCCGTCCTTCCCGTCGATGGCTTTTATGAGTGGCAGTCGCTCCCCGCGAGCAAGGCCAAGCGGCCGTGGTTCTTCCGCCGGGCGGACGGCGAGCCGGTCTTGCTGGCCTGCGTGTGGGACACCTGGCTCGATCCCCAGGCCGGTTCGCCGGTGGATTCGTTCTCGATCATCACCACCGCCGCCGGCGAGCAGATCCAACCGATCCACCATCGCACGCCGGTCGTGCTCGGGGAGGAATCGCTGCCCGGGTGGTTCGATCGCGAGACGCCGATGAACGAGGTCCACGCGATGCTGCGGCCCGCCGGCGCGGGCGTGCTGGATATGCACCCGGTATCCGCCCGGGTCAACAGCCCGGCCAACAACGATCCCGCCCTGATCGAGCGGTGCGATGCTCCAGTCGGTCCCGCCAGTCCCGATTCCGCCGGCTCCCCGCCCACACTCTGGGGTTGAGGGCGGATACGATCACAGGAACGGACCCCGAACCCATCCTTATCTATACCAGAGAGCCCAGCCGCCATGCCCAATCTGACCATCGATGTCGCCAAGACCCTCGGAGACGATTCCCTGCTGAGCTTCGACAGCCCCGCGATCTCCAAGGACCGCTTGAATCTCCCGGGCCCCGACTTCGTCGACCGCGTCGTGGCCATGACCGACCGCAACCAGAACACGCTCAACAACTTCAACCGTATCCTCAACCACGGGCGGCTGGGGGGCACGGGCTACACCTCGATCCTCCCGGTGGATCAGGGCATCGAGCACTCCGCCGGGGCGTCGTTCGCGCCCAACGCGGACTACTTCGACCCGGCCAATATCGTCGAGCTGGCGATCGAGGGCGGGTGCAACGCCGTGGCTTCGACCTTCGGTGTGCTGGGCGCGACCGCCCGCAAGTACGCGCACAAGATCCCCTACCTCGTCAAGTTCAACCACAACGAGCTGATGACCTTCCCCAACCAGTTCAAGCAG
>JBBDKK010000199.1:0-12211 GCA_040879395.1 Phycisphaerales bacterium | reverse complement strand
TCGCGGCGGGGGTAGTCCCGCGGCGTTTTGCGCATCTTTTCGAGCACCACGACCTTGCCGGTCTCGGTTTCCACGGTGCCGGCGTGGTTGGTGTGGAGCAGGTAGAGGGCCTGCTTGGCTTCGGCGAGTTCTTCCTCGGCCCGTTGGCCCTTGGTCATCAGGACGAGGCCGCCGACTTTGAGCAGGGGGACGGTCAGTTCCGCCAGCATGGCGATGGGTCCCACGCCGCGGGCCAGGGCGATGTCGTAGCGTTCGCGGTGGGCCCGGATGCGCCCGTCGGCGGTCTTTTCGCCCCGGTCGTGGCCGAGCTGCTCGGCGCGGGCGTTAATCACGCGGGCGTTCTTGAGATCCAGCGCGTCCACGACTTCCTGGAGGTAGTCGCACTTCTTGCGGGTCGCATCCATCAGGGTGAAGCGCAGGTCGCCCATCACGATGGCCAGGGGCACGCCGGGGAGGCCGCCGCCGCTGCCGATGTCGATGACCATCGATTCGTCTTCGAGCTCGGCCAGCAGGGGCACGAGCGTGAGCGCATCATATATATGCTTGTCCCACGCCTGGGCCTCGTCGCGGATGGCCGTCAGGTTCATGCGGGTGTTGGCGTGGAGCAGCATGGCCAGGAACCGGCCCAGGCGCTCCAGATCATCGCCCTCGAACACGATCCCCAGTTCGCCGCAGCGGTCGACCCACCCCGGCGGGGGAGTGAGGGCGGGGCAGGAGGCGAGGTCGAGTTCGACCTTCGGGCGGTCCGTGGGGGGGCTGTTCGCGGGAGGGGCGTCAGCGGGTGAATGCCCGGCCGGAGAACCCGACGGATCGCCCGTAGGGCTTGGATGGTTTGAGTGGGTCTGGTCCTTCATCACCATCAGCGTATTCAAACGAACTGCGGTACGGCGGCTTGGGGCGATGAAAAGCGACATTCATGATCAGTCCGGTCATCAGCCAGCAGGTGATCAGGCTCGATCCCCCGGCGCTGAGGAACGGCAGGGTGATACCGATGATGGGCACCACGCCCAGGTTCATCCCCACATTGATCACCACCTGCGTGGCGATGAAGGCGGGGACCCCCACCGCGATCAGGCGGCCCATGGGCTCGCGGCAGCTCGCCGCCACAGCCAGGGCCCCCACCACCCACAGGGTGTAAAGACCCAGCAAGGCCGCGCCGCCGACGAGGCCGAAGCGGGCAACGACGACGGCAAAGATCATGTCGTTTTCGCGCTCGGGCAGGGCGTTGTAGCGGACCATCGCCCGGGCGGTCTCCTCGGGCATCCCGGTGATCTGCCCCGCGCCGATGAGCATCTGGGCACGGGAGGACTGGAAGTTGATGTCGAAGTTGGTGGATTCGTCGCCCTGGAACTGCTTGACCATGGCCTCGATGCGGGCCTTCTGGTGGGGGCGCATGAACTGGTAGGCCAGCGGGGCGGACATGGCAGCGCAGAGGACGATCAGCGTGAGGTGGCGAAGGCGGGCTCCGGCGGCGATGAGCATCGCGAACAAGGCGGGGATGAACAGCGAGGCCGTGCCCAGGTCCGGCTGCACGGTGATGAGCATCACCGGTACGATGGCGATGATCCCGGGCACCAGCAGGCCCCGCAGCTTGCGGTGCTGCGTGCGGAAGCGCATGTACTGTGCGATGGCGAGGACGAAGGCGATCTTGGTGATTTCCGAGGGTTGGAAGTCGGTGAACCCCAGATTGATCCACGACCGGGCCCCGTTGCGAGGGGTCACGATGCTGCTGGGAACCCCCGGCACCAGCAGGAACACCAGTAAGCCCAGGCACACGAAGAACATCAGCCACGCCAGGGCCGTCACGACCCGGTAGTGCGGCAGGGCGATCACCAGGCAGGCGACCAGCCCCATGACCATGAAGATCAACTGCTTGAAGGCCGTCGTGGAGAGGTTGGAGATGCTCGCGTCGGGATCGGTGTTGAGCCCCAGGTCGATCGCGTAGATCCCCATCAGGGTCAGCAGCCCCGAGGCGAGGACCGTCAGCCATCCCCAGTTGACGGGTTTGACCACCCGGCTGATCGGCTCCTGGGCGCGACCGCCGCCCTTGATCAGTCGCACGAGCCGCCCGGAGAGCGCCATCTGACTCATGGCCCCTCCTCGCCGTCGGTGCCGGTGCGTGTGCCCTGGCCGACGAACGGCCCGCCCTGCACGCCGGCGCGGGGGAGGTAGCCTTCCTCGATCAGCGCGTGGATGATCTGGTTGTTGATCGGCCCCGAGACGCGCCCGCCGGAGCCCGCGTAGTCCACGATCACCGCGATGGCGTATTCCGGGCTTCCGCCCTCGGGCCCTACCAGCGTCACGAACCACGAGTGGTCGCCCTTGCGGACCACCACCGGCTCCAGTGGCCCGTTTTCATCTCCCACCCGATCCGGGTCGTAGACCACCGCCGGGGCCGTGGCCGTCCCGGTCTTGCCCCAGACGCTCACCCCCGGGGCGTTGAAGATCGGCACCGGCTCGGTTCCAAGATCCTCGTAGCGGATGGCCCGCCCGGTCCCGTAGCGGACATTGGTTACCACTTCCTTGAGCCCGGCCAAGGCATCGCGGACGGCCCATGACGGCAGCCCGAGGTCCTCGACCTGCGGGGCGCGGCCGTCGCGGACCAGTTGCGGTGCGATGCGGTAGCCCTGGCGCGCCAGGGTGGCGAAGGCGTCGGCGGCGTGCAGCGGCGTCCAGGTCACCGGGCCCTGCCCGATGCCCATCAGCGTCGCGTCGTCGAGATTCAGGTCGCTGCCGTCGTTGGGCCCGCTCAAAGCCCCCACCGATCCGGCCCACTCGTCGCCCACGCCCAGGTCAAACGGTGTGCCGACGCCGTAGTCCCGGTAGGCGGCGGCGATCTCCGTCGGTCCCATGCGGCGCCCGAGCGTGAAGAAGAACACATTGCTCGAGACCATCAGCGCATCCACCCCGTCGGGGTGGCGTCCGAGCTGGTCGAAATGGGTCACGCCGGGGTTCTGCTTGTAGATCCACGAGCGGAACTTGTCGGGCTGGCCCGGCAGGAGGTGCCCGGTGGCCTCGATCCGCTCGCTCGGCGAATAGAAACCCCGTTTGGCCGCCTCGGTAAGCATGATTGCCTTGGACACCGAACCCGGCGGGTAGGGCTTGCCGATGGCCTTGTTGATCCATGGCGAGTGGATCGCGTTGTACCGACGATACTGCTCGTCGGTTCTGATCCCCAGCGAGGCCCAGTCCCCATCGCCCGGGGGCACCGGTGTGGAGACCATGGCCAGGATCTCCCCGGAGGCCACCTCCAGCACGATCACCCCGGCATCGAGTTCGGTGCCCACCGGGGTGTACAGGGGTTCCTCGTTCTGGTGCCAGGGTTGGACCCGCGTGAGGCCGAGCACCGGGTCCAGGATCGCGCGGATGCGGGCCTGGAGCATGATGTCGAGGGTCAGTTGCAGGTCCAGCCCGGGGGTGGAGCCGATCTCGCTCACCGCGCCCGACTGCAGGTTTTCTACGCTCACGCCCCGCAGGCCCCGCAGGTGGTCCTCGTAGGCCCGCTCGATGCCGCTGCGTCCGACCCGGTCCTCGTTGAAATACCGCCCGCGGTCCGTTCCCCGCTCGGTGGTCACGCGTGCCCGGAGTTGATCGTCGTCTTGGAGGGCCTGGGCCCGGCGCTGGACATCCTCGGCCTGCAGCCCGCCGCGGACGCTGCCCAGGAGCATGCTGCCCACATCCCGCTGTTCGAGCATCACGAACTCGTCGGCCCGCAGCGGGGGCGGGAAGCTCGATCGGTCGATGCGCACGGGGATGGTGTCGTAGGGGTACATCCGCGTCGTGGCGTCGACCACCGAGAGCCCCGGCAGCACCGGTTCGAGCAGCGCGTTGATTTCTGATTCGCTCATCGCGCCGCGCTGACCGCTGCGTGTCACGATTGGCGCGGTGCGGGCCCGCTGACGAAGCACGGTGAAGCCGACGTCGTCGCTGACATTGGCCACCAGCGTGTGCGGCCGGACCTCCTCGGCGATCGGCTGGGCGGCGATCCGCTCGATGCGATCCAGGTCCGACTGCTCGGGCACATAGCCGCGGCGTTCGTGCTTCTCGATCTCGCGCTCGCGGGTGCGCTGCGTGTACTCGGCCTTCATGGCCCCAACGCGGCTGAGGATCTCGGCCCGGCGCTCCATCAGTTCGTCCAGCGGCGTGCCGCGCACGACAGCGAGGATCGGGCGGCCGGCGGCGATGTACTCGAACATCCCCTGCACCCGAGCCCGCAGGGCGGACTCGAAGCGGTCAACGATCCCCGCCTGCCGATCGGCCCCCAGCTCGTCCCAGACATCGGGATTGGCCCGTCGGGCCAGGCGGGTGGCGTAGGTCCGCATGTCGATCCCACGAGGTTGCCCGGCGCGATCGTTGTACACCCACTGGCCAGCCAGCACGCGGTAGTCCACCGCGATGTCGTAGGATGCCCGGTCCCCGGCCAGCACCCGACCCTTGCGATCGAACACCGTGCCCCGCACCGTGGGCAGCCAGGTCTCGGTCACCAGGCGCTGGGATGCCTTGGCCCGGTACTCCTCGCCCATCACGCTGGTCATCCACGCCAGCCGCCCGCCCAGCGCGATGAACGCGACGACGGCCGCCGATCCCAGCAGCAGCACGCGGCGCTGGAACATGCTCGGGATGTATCGGGAGATTGGGATCATGGGGGTCATTGGGAGAAGGCCGAATATCCGTTCGATACCCTTCCCAGATCGGCCTTGTGCGGCCGGAACGATGATATTCAGGGCAATCTGGTCTGTCTGGGGAAGTTAGGATTTGCCCGTTGGGCTGCGGGTTGGCTCGCTTCTACCATCCCCCGCAACCGGTATGAACTTCGACCGTATGGACGCGAGCAGACCGGTGCTATCACACATTTTCACCAATCAGCCCCGCTGTGCGGGGCACCAGAGAGGATTCCCGATGATTCGACCGACCGCGATTTTCACCGTAGTTCTCGCATTGCTTTCGAGCAGCGCGATTGCACAATACATAGAGATTTCCTTTACCGCCACAATTGAAGATCACGGCCGCTACCGGCATGTCGAGGCCAGCGCCATTTTCGACACGGATGCCCCCCCACTTCTCAAAGACGGGAACCTTGTCTTTGAGGCGATCGCTGGGCGCGTTGTCGCGGGTCCGTCGGATCCCATGCCCTTTAAAGCGATCGAGGATGAACCTGACGACACGCCTATCCACGGTCCCCAGCTCATTTATTCAGTTGCCCAAGGGGATTTTTATCTCCATATAACGGGGTCAACAGGCCCAGCGGTGCTTGAGGTTCACCCAGCGGGTGAGGCCTTCACGGCCGACATGATGTCGCTGCCGGACGAGGCCGACGCTTATGCACCCGGCGGCGACTACACATCACAACTCATCAGCAGCGGACAGTTCGGACGCGGAGTAGCGCACTGGGACCCATCCGAAAGCCCTACCTTTGATAATGGATCGGTCTACTACACCGCTCGGGTGCTGAAGGAACTGCCGCCGGAGATGTGCTCGCCGGCCGACATCAACGGCGACGGGGTGGTCAACTTCATCGATATAAGTGCCTTCCTGCAGGCGTGGCACGCCGGCTGCCCGTGATCGGGCGGCTCATCATCACTCCCGCTTGTCCCGCGAGAGTTGGGCGTAGGCGTTGTGCGCGTGGATCGATTCGTAGTTCTCGCTGCTGATGTCGTACTGCACGATGCGGTCGTCGCCGTTGAGGCGGACGGCCAGGTCGCGGATGATGTCCTCGACGAACTTGGGGTTCTCGAAGGCCTTCTCCGTCACGAACTTCTCATCGGGGCGTTTGAGCACGGCGTAGACAGGGTGCGAGGCGGAGGCCTCAAGGTGCTCGACGAGGTCCTCGATCCACAGCGTGCCCTCGGCACGCACCGCGGCCTCGATGCGGCAGCGCTGGTTGTGGGCTCCGTACTCGGAGATCTCCTTGGAGCACGGGCACAGGCTCGTGGCGGGGGCGGCGACCTTGATCACGAAGTCCTCGTGGCTGTTGGCCGTGCACTCGAAGGTGACCTCGTAGTTCATCAGCCCGCTCATCCCGGTCACCGGGGCCGGCTTGGCGATGAAATAGGTGAAAGCCGCTTCGAAGTGGGCCTCGGCGGCGTTGAGCCGGTTCTTGATCTTGCGGGTGATCTCGGGGATATCGCCCGGGGAGAAGGCCTGGCACTCGTGCTCGTTGAGCACCTCCAGGAACCGCGACATGTGGGTGCCCTTCTTCTCCTTGGGCAGCGCGACATACATGTTGATCGAGGCCACCGTGGACTGCTCGCCGCCGGCGCGGGTGGCCAGACGCATGGGATAGATGACATCCTTGACCCCCACCTTGTCGATCGCGACATTGCGGCTGTCGCCCAGGGCCTGGACATCGGGCATGCTTTCTCGGGTGCTCATCGGTGGTTGCTCGCTCTTGGCCGGCCGGGCCGCGTGCGGCTGGAACCCGCAAAGGCACCGGCACGCGGCGAAACAGGTGGAATCATAGGTTTCCGCGCGGGGGAACCGCGCCCCCGTCGGGCAAGTATTTCGTCTCGCCCGAGCAACCGGACGCGGCCCACGGCCGGTTCGGGCCAGATTGAGGGCGTCGCAAACGAAACTGCTGGAACATCAGGCCATGGCGGGCGTGGTCGCGTTCGCCTGGGCCGCGGAATGCTCCACCCATGAATGGCCCACCGGCACGCCCAGCAGCGCGCAGATCACCCACGCGCTCGGCGACACGATCAGGTAGCCGGGGAGATCTCCCCGGACGACCAGCCCGGCCAGATCGCCCGCGCCGGGGCGCACGATGCCCAGCAGCGGCGCGATCACGGCGCAGAGCATCACGCCCAGCATGATCGGGGCGTAGGGGGTGGCGACCAGTTCCTCATCGCCGCCGCGCATGGAACCGGCGGCCATCGCCCCGGCCACGCCGCCCAGAATCCCGGCCCCAAACCCAACGCCCACGGACTGACCGGGCAGATCGCTCTGCCCGAAGAGCATCGCGACCGCTGCCGCCCCGACGATCCCCGCCAGCATCGCCGCCAGGCCCGGCTTGCTCGTCAGACTGGAGAACAGCAGCGGAAGATCGAAGCGTGAGACATCGTCGGGCTGGCCCATGCGGCCGCCCCGCTGCGGGTCGGTCATCAGCACGCCCGCCAGGAGCACCGCGCCGGTCAGCAGCAGGCCTTCGGCGGCCAGCATGACCAGCGTGCCCGTGTCCGGGCGGACCCGGAAGACCTCTCCCAGTTGGCCGGAGGTCCACGCGACCCATCCCAGGACGAACGCCATGTTCAGCAGACCCTCGCGCCGGTCGACCAGCCGAGCCACGATGACCCCGGTGAGCAGCACCAGCAGGGCCACCCCGACGAGGCTGCTGAGCCCGGTCGTCAGTGAGTCCCCGGTGAGCAGGGTGGTCTGGTGGGTGCCGTCGGCCGCCAGGACCCGGTGGGCCACCCACGCGGCCGCGGGGCCGATCACACAGAGCGACAGGGCGCGGGCGGCCCACTGTTTGAGAACATGCAGCATGCCCGTATCATCGGCCTCAAACCGTGCCGGGGCAACCGAGATCGTGTACCATCAGCCCATGAGCAACGAAATACCCCACGCCGAGCGTCCGCCCGTCCGCGAGCCCAGGGTCATGCTCAGCGACCTCACCGACGACCTGCTCTGGCCCCGGATCCTGCGGGCCCCGGCCCTGGCGCTGGGGCCGTCGCGCTTGATCACCGGGACCGTCGCCGCGTTCCTGCTGGCGGTGCTCATGCGGATCGTGGCCCTGTTCGCCCCCGGCGATCCCACAGCCGACCCCCCCCACGAGCCCGGCCCGGCGGTCGAAGCGCTCAACGGGGGCGGGGGGGGCGGGGCGGGGCGGTACGACGAGCTGCTGCTGGCTGGCGAGCGTCTGAGCGCGATCTTCGCCAACCTCCTCGACGCGGCGATGTCGCTGGACCCGATCGCCTTCGCGCGGAGCATCGGCTACGCCGCGGTGACCATCCGCGACACGGTGATGCACCAGCCGCTGATCGCGGTGGTCGTGGGTATCCCCCTGATCGCGATCCTGGCCATCGCCGGCGGTGCGATCTCGCGCTCGGCCGCCATCGAGTTCGCCCACGGCCGATTCGCCTCGCGAGAGGACACGCTGGGCTTCACGCTGCGACGCGCCCGCCAGTTCGTGGGCGCGGTCATCGGGCCGGTGATCTTCTGCGCGCTGCTCTTCCTGCTCATCGCCGTTGGCGGGCTGTTGCTCAGCGTACCGGTTCTGGACCTTTTGGGCTCGATCCTTTATCTCTTCGGGCTGGCGCTGGGCATCCTGGCCACCGTGGTGCTGATGCTGCATGTGCTGGCCCTGCCGCTGATCGTCCCGGCCCTGGCCGTGGAGGGGACCGACGGGTTTGACGCCATCCAGCGGTCCTACGCCTATGTCATCGGGCGCCCCCTGCGGTATCTTCTCTATGCGCTGATTCTGCTGCTGCTTGGGACGATCGCCGCGGCGGTGTTCGCGATGGTGGCCCGCATCTCGATCGACATGACCGACGCCGCCGCGCTGATGTTCACAAACGATGCCGCCGAGCGGGCCCTCTCGGGCGAGGGCGAGATGGGGGCGACCAAGGCCTACGCGTACCGCATCGTGGAGATCTGGCGGACGATTGTTGAGTTGATCGCCGCGGGCTACATCATCTCGATCTTCTTCACCAGCTCGACGCTGCTCTACCTCGTGATCCGGCGCGTGTGCGACGGCCAGGACATCAACGAGGTCTGGGAGCCGGTGGTCACGGACTGAACCGGCCCGGGTCCACCCCCACCGACCACGGGTCCATCGGGCTGGGCACCGCGTCGAGTTTGACGGCCTCTTCGAGGGTGAACGATCCCACCCGCGTGCGGCGCAGGGCCGTGAGCATCCCCCCGGCCCCGACCCGGGCCCCGATATCCCGCCCCAATGAGCGGATGTAGGTCCCCTTGCCGCAGGTGATGTCCAGCGTCAGCATCGGCCAGGCATAGTTGAGGATCTCGATCGAGTCGATCCGGACCGGGCGGGCTTTGAGTTCGACGGATTCGCCCTTGCGGGCCATCGCATAGGCCCGCTTGCCGCCGACCTTGATCGCCGAGTAGGGCGGGGGCGTCTGCATGACCTCGCCGGTCCACGCGGCGCACGCCTGCTCGATGGCCTCACGGGAGGGGATCTCGGCGGGTGTCGCCGGGGTCTTTTCCCCCTCAAGGTCGTCGGTGGTGGAGAACTGCGAGAGGTCGATGGTCGTCGTGTAGCCCTTGACACCCGCCATGACCCGCTCGCAGAGCTTGGTCGCCCGGCCGATCAGCACCACCAGGACACCGGTTGCCAGCGGGTCCAGCGTGCCCCCGTGGCCGACTTTGACGCGCTTGGGCGCGCCCCCCGCTTTCAGCCGCCCGCGCACCACGGCGCACACCTGCATCGACGACATGCCGATGGGTTTGTCGATCACGATCACCCCCTCGATGGGGCGGTCCGGGGTCACCGGCGATTCGGCTTTCGTGTTTCGATCATCCACACCCGAGTGTAGGGTGCGCGCCGGTTGGGCGATCAGCCGCAAAAACCGCACCGCCCGAAACACTCGGGCGGCGCGGCGCAGGAAATGGGGTAATCCTGTTGTTCAAGCTGGGCCGGACACCGGAAACCGGGTCCGGCCCCGGGCGTGCTCGGAGAGGGAGACGAGCACGCCGTCATCTTCTATACGCACGGTGGTGCGTTTCGTTCGTCAAACCGCGAGGGTTTCGTTGAGTTCGACGGCGGGGAAATCGTTCTCGGTCTCGATGAAGTGGTTGGCGTAGTTGGTGAACAGGTTGAAGGTCGTGATCGCCAGCACTTCAAGGATTTCTTCCTCGCTCAGGCCCGCTTTCTTGGCGCTCTCGAACGCCTCGTCGCTCGACCAGCCGCGGGTTTCGACGATGGACTTGGCGAGGTCGATCGCCGCCTGTGTCTTGGGATCCGAGGACTGGCCCTTTCGGTTCAGGTCCCGCTCCTCCTGGCTGATGCCGACCTTTTCGCCGATGGCGTAGTGGGCCGAGGCGCAGTAGGCGCATCCCGAGAAGTTGGCGATCGCCAAGGCGAGCGACTCGCCGAACTTGTCTCCGAGTTTGCCCGTGGCCAGCGCTTCCTTCTGCTTGAAGTAGCTGTTGAGCGCGGCGGGCGACTTGGCCAGCGTGGCGAAGAGGTTGGGCACTCTCCCCATCTTGCTCTTGACACCCTTGATGGTCTCACGGGTGGACTCGGGGGCCTGCTCGACGGTGGTGGGTTGAATTCGTGGCATCTTTTTCTCCAAAGGGGATTGCAATGGTGTGTATTTCCGGATATACTGGTCGTCTTTCAGGCAAGCGGTTTCTTGTTTGCCAAAAGATTTGATCCACACTACAATAGACCAGTCGGTCTGTTTTATTCGCTCGCCCGTCCGGCTTTTTATAAAGTTTCCACACCCATGGCCTCCCTCAAAAGCAAAAAACTCCTCGCATGTGCCCGACGCCTCTTTGAGACTGAAGGGTTTCACACAACCGGCATCGACCGGATTCTTGAGGAAGCCGGGGTCGCCAAGATGACGCTGTACAACAACTTCGGGTCCAAGGACCAGCTCATCGTCGCCGTCCTCGACGATGCCAGCCAGGACATGATCAACCAGCTCAAAGCGGCCACGGCCGCGATCCAGGACCCCTACGAGCAGATACTGGGCATTTTCGACGAACTGGCGACTTGGTACGCCGACCCCCGTTTTTCCGGGTGCATGTTCCAGGCCGCGGTCGCCGAGTTCCCCGACCCCGATTCCGATCCCGCCAAGGCCGCCCGGGCCCACCTGCTGCGCCTGACCGACCTGTTCCAGGGCCTGTGCACGCGGGCGGAACTGCCCAATGCGCCCACCCTGGCGAGCATGCTGGCGATGCTCGCCAGCGGGGCCAACTGCACCGCCCGCCAGGTCCGGACCCGCGCCCCGGCCGACCAGGCACGGCAGATCGCCGAACTGGTGCTCGAACGGGCATGCTCGCAGGGTTTCCCCGGGAAAAGGCCCCCCGTGATCGCGGAATCGCTGACCAACGGCGTGCCGGGGGAATAGAATGCGTGGTCTAGATGCTTGATTGCATGAACAACCACCAACGCAGATCCGGAGACCATCATGGCTGCCCAAACCGTTATTGAAATCACCGACAGCAACTTTGACGACCTGATCCAGTCCGACACGCCCGTGCTCGTGGACTTCTGGGCCCCTTGGTGCGGCCCCTGCCGCGCACTGGCGCCGACGATCGACAAACTCGCCGACGAGATGGGCGACAAGGCCCAGATCGGCAAGCTCAACATCGACGACCACCCCGAACTGGCCGCGCGGTACGGCGTGCAGTCGATCCCGACCGTCTATGTCTTCAAGAACGGCGAGCCCACCGATAAGTTCGTGGGCATCCGCTCCTTCGAGGACTACCAGGCCGCCCTCGCCTGATCGCCCGGCGCGATCGTCACGCCGCGAACCGATCCTCAAAGCCCGGCCCGGCCGGGTTTTTTCGTGCGCCGGGGCCTCGGGACGGATTGCGCTGGGAAGCGAGCGTTGCTACCCTACTGCGTATGCCGCTTTCCCTCGCCGATTATGATGACGATGCCCCGGCCGTGGAGCCGGATGCCGAGGCTGACGCACCCAAGAAGCCGGGTGCCAAGAAGAAGGACCCGTGGGACACGCCGGCGATGCGCCAGTGGATGGCGATCAAGCAGCAGCACCCCGATTGCGTGCTCTTCTTCCGCATGGGTGATTTTTACGAACTCTTCGGCGACGACGCCGTCAACATCGCCCGCGACCTTGGGCTCTCGCTGACGGCCCGGGGCGAGATCCCGCTGGCGGGGGTCCCCCACCACCAGAAACCGGTGTATCTCCAGCGGGCCATCGACCACGGCTACCGCGTGGCGGTGGTCGAGCAGCTTCAGGACCCCAAGGAGGCCAAGGGGGTGGTCGACCGGGGCGTGACCCAGGTCATCACGCCGGGCACGCTGGTCGATGAGTCGCTGCTCAAGGAAGAGCAGACGCTGCCGCTGGGGGCCATCGCCATCCTCGATGAGGACCACGCGGGGATCGCGGTGGTGGAGCTCTCCACTGGGGCCTTCCGGGTGTTCAACGGGCCGCTGAGCGCGTGCGCTGACGAGTTGGCCCGCATGGGCGTGCGCGAGTTGGTGTACTCTGCCCCGTCGTCGGGGGAGATGCCGGCGCGGATCAAGGGGCTTACCGAGACCATCGAAGCCTCTGGCACCGGGCGGCCA
>JBBDKK010000198.1:5133-12325 GCA_040879395.1 Phycisphaerales bacterium | reverse complement strand
GAATCCAAGGCCAATCCCCATCCAGATCAAGGCTCGGCCGCGGGCGTCGCAGTGACTGAGCATCGCCTCAAGCTGCTTCTTCGTCGGGAGCTTCTTCGCCTTCGTGCCCCGACCTGGTATGCGGTCGAGTGAGTCCCAGTTCCAAGGGAGCACCTGCTGCCCATACTCCGGTCGACCCGCCCGGTCGATGATCTTCTTGACGGCCTGCATCTTTCGGTTGAGCGTGTTGGCAGCGATGCCGTTTTCCACCATCTCCCGGTTGTAGCTCTCTACATCGTCCATGGAGAGGCCATCGAGCTGCATGCGGCCCGCCGCTCCGACCCCATGCCGCTCGTTGATGTGAGCGAGGAAGTCTTTCACCGCCTTCTTACGGTCAAGGAGTGTTCGCGGCGAGATCGTTCCGGTCGCCCTGGAACCACCACTTTCACGGGCTCGGTCCGTCTCGTAACGAATGAGACCCGAGGCGATATGGGCGATCGAACCGGGCACAGCGGCTTGTTGTCCGTTCTTCGAGGTGGACATCCGACGCGTCGTGCCGTTTCTGTTCTTGTCGAGCGTCGCGTTCGACACCTTCTCCGCAGTCCGTTCGTCGTACCCGAGGTACGCCGCGACCCATGTGTGGTACGCCCGCTCCGCTTCAGCCTGCGAGATGTCACCGAAACGATGCTTCTTGGGCAGACCGGTATCCGGATCACGGTACGAGACATGCCAGCCGATGCCGCGAAGCTCGGTGTACTTCAGTTGGGGCACGCGCTTTTTCCGGGCCGGCATCGCCACGTCGTGGTACTCTCTTCGGGTCGATGAAGAGCTCGCCACGGTGGCGAGTCGCTGAAGATTGTAGTGCAGGGACGCTGAAAAATGTAGTGAATCGGCCTTAACGATCAGGAATCGCTGATTCTACAGCGTTCCCAAGCTGAATGTCGTCGGTTCGATCCCGATCACCCGCTTTTCGGAAATTGCCCGTTCAGAGTGCGCCCGGATAGGCCGCTTCGGACGGGTTCTTTCATGGAATCGTGGGAATCTTCGACCCGCGCCATCGTTTACCCAAGTATGTCATATGTGCCCGTACCGGGCACCCGGTGAGTCTGGTTGGGACGACGCGACGAAGAGATACGCGATGAATGAAACACCACAAACAGTCGGTCAGCTCCGCGCTTCGGGATGGGTGAGCAAGACCGTCAAGGATGAACTGCGATCGAATCTCATCAAGATGCTCGAGCGGGGGGATGACCTGTTCCCAGGGATCCTTGGCTACGAACACACCGTGATCCCGGAGATCGTCAACGCGGTGCTGGCCGGGCACGACATGCTCTTTATGGGCGAGAAGGGGCAGGCCAAGAGCCGTCTGATGCGGATGCTGGCTCGATTCCTCGACGAGCAGCTTCCGTACCTCGATATCCCCGCATGCCCGGTCCACGAGGACCCCTACCACCCCATCACAGCCCAGGGGAAGCGGCTCATTGCTGAGCATGGCGAGGACGCCCCCATTGCCTGGTGGCCGCGGGAACAGAGATATGCCGAGCGCCTTGCTCCAGGGACCAAGTTCGCCGACATCATCGGCGAGATCGACCCAGCCAAGATCCTGGGCATGGACGGCTCGTCAGGAGCGAGCCTGGGCAGCGAGGAAGCCCTGCATTTCGGGCTCATCCCGCGGATGCACCGCGGGCTCTTCGCGATGAACGAACTGCCCGACCTCGACGATCTGGTGCAGGTCGGGCTCTTCAACATCCTCGAGGAACGCGATGTCCAGATCCGCGGCTACCCGATCTCGTTCGAGATCGATGTCATGGTGCTCTTCAGCGCCAATCCGCAGACCTACAACCGCTCGGGCAAGGTCATCCCCCAGCTCAAGGACCGCATCGGGGCAACGATCAAGACCCATTACCCACGCAGCCGCGAAGCCGCGATCGAGATCACCGAGCAGGAGGCCGCCAGCGACGGGCTGGACCTGGGCGACCCCCAAATGCCCGAGACCTACCCGGTGATCGTTCCGCTGTTCATGAAACAGATTGTGGAAGAAGTCTCGATCAAAGCCCGCCAGAGCCGGTTCGTGGACCAGGACTCGGGCGTCTCGGCCCGCCTGAGCATCGCTAACTTCAAGCAGATGGTCGCCAGCGCCCGGCAGCGGGCTATCCGGCTGGGCGAGTCGCCTGCGGTGCCGCGGATCAGCGACCTGGCCCACTTCCACGCGTCAAGCATGGGCAAGCTCGAGCTGGACATGATGGGCACGCACCAGATGAGCGAGCGCCAGGTACTCGATTCCATCCTCGCCGAGGCGATCCGCTGCGTGTTCGGGGAGTATGTCGATGAACACGGGCTGGGGGAGATCGCGGACCTGTTCGCCAAGGGTGTGCGGATCGAAGTCGGAGACATGCTACCCAGCGAACACTACGAGTCGATCGTCAAACGCGTGCCGCCGGTGTGGGACCGGGCGTTTGAGGTCAACGCCTCTGAAGACCCGGGCGTGCGGGCGAGCTGTATCGAGTTTGTGCTCGCCGGTTTGTGGTCGACCGAGCGGATCAGCCGGGCCGAGCGATTCGGGACCACGGAGTACGAAGTGGAATGATGTCCGACCAACGCGACCAACCCGGAACACGCCGCACACCCGGCGGGCTGGTGCACACCTACCAGCGGTACGACCCGCAGCGTTTCCCGCCGCCCTCCGCGCCCAACGGCACGGACATGGCGTCCGCGGCGATGGAGCACATGATGATGTTTGGTGATCGCCACCGCCTCACGGAGGAAGATCTGGCCAACGCCGTCGAGATCGATCCCTCACAGATCGCCGGGCTCGGCCCGAGTCTCGACGCCCTGATCGCGCTGCTCGAAGAACGCAAGCGCAAGATCCTTGAAACATACGAGACGAATCAAGCTCGGCAACAAGCCGAACGCCGCTACGGCGAGGTGAGCGATGCACTCAAAGCCCCGAACGCCCTGAAACAGGACCTCTTCAAAGCCCTCCGGCGAGGCCAGATCCCGGAACTCGAACGACTCTGGTACGCCGCGGAACGGCGCGATCCGGACTTGGCCGCCCAACTGCTGGGCGTAATCGACCGCCTCGGGGACCGCTACGAGGTTGAGCAGCTCGCGTCTAAGTGGGTGTTCACCGGGCGTGAGCCCATGACGGTGGAAGAGGCCATCGAGATCAAAGCCGAGTTGGAGACGATCGAGGAACTGCTCAAGCAACTCCGCGAGGCCCGCAAGAATGCAAAGATCGGCATCATCGATCTCGATAAGCTCCGGGATTTCGTGCAGGAGGCCGATATCGACCAGCTCCGGCAGATGGGCCAGCAGATCCAGGAGTTCGTTCGCCAGCAGGCCGAGCAGCAGGGGCTGCAGCGTGAAAACGACGGCAGCTACTCGATCACGCCCAAGGCCCACCGGATCTTCCAGGCCAAGCTGCTCGACGAGATTTTCAGCGATCTCGACGCCAGCCGCAGCGGCAGACACACCGGCCCCGTCGAAGGCGAGGGAGCTGTTGAAATACCCAAGACCCGCCCCTACGAGTTCGGCGACGCGGCGTCAAACATGGATCTGACCCAGTCGCTGGTCAACGCCGCTGCGCGCAGGGGTGCGGGCCCGGGGCGGGTCCGCATCAGGCCGGAAGACATCGAGATCCACCGCACCCGCAACAACCCCAAGTGCGCCACCTGCATGCTGATCGATATGTCCGGCTCCATGGGCCAGATGGGGCAATATGTACAGACCAAACGCATGGCGATGGCGATGGACGGCCTGCTCCGCTCCGAGTACCCGGGCGATTTCCTGCGGACCATCGAGATCGCGACCTTCGCACGGACCGTCCCGCCGGGCGAGATCATCTCGCTGATGCCCAAGCCCGTCACCATCCGGGACCCGGTCGTGCGCCTACGCGTGGACATGGCCGACCCCGAGGTCAGCGAATCGATGGTGCACCCCCACTTCACCAACATCCAACACGGGCTGCGACTCGCCCGCCAGCATCTGGCCAGTGTGGACACCCCCAACAAGCAGATCATCCTCTTCACCGACGGGCTGCCGACCGCCCATTTCGAGAACGGACCGGACACAGGCATCCGGAAAGGGCCGCAATCACGCGAGCACAAGCACCTCTACATGCTCTACCCCCCCGACCCACTGACCGAGCGGGCCACCATGCGCGAAGCGATGGCGTGCGCCCGCGACGGGATCACCATCAATGTGTTCCTGCTGCCCAGTTGGAGCCAAGACGAGGACGACATCGCCTTCGCCCAACGCCTGGCGGAGCAGACCAGGGGGCGTGTACTCTTCGTTGGCGGTGCGGAACTGGATCGATTTGTCGTTTGGGATTATGTGAAGCAGCGCCGTCATATCATCGCATGACCCACCACTTTCAGGGGTGCGAACGGTCGCGCTTTGTGAAGATTGACCTCAACATGACCACTTCATTTGCATCCAGATGATCCAAGCGCATATTTACTGCGAATGCATACTCAACAAGGCGGAACGGCAACTCCGACCTTGAGATCCGCATTTGGTCGGTCTGTTTCAGACTGGTCCGCTCCTCCGCACACACGGGACATCTTGTTACCCAACAGTGCCGGTGAACCGGCATGATGACCCTGTGTATGAAGGAGGATAGAAGACATGAACATCCGTATACTTACCGCCCTTTCGCTCGCCGCTGGCTGCGGCATCGCACACGCCGAGGAGTTCGATATCATCGGCGGTCAGACCAGCGTGCTGCTTGACACCGATACCTTGGCCGCCGCCGCGAGCCTGAACCTGTCCAGCGTTTCGGCAGATGTCATCGCCCCCGGCGAACTCGGCGCGGCCAGTGTCGCCTTTGGGATCAATCCTCGCGACGCGATGATGCTCCCCACAACATTCTCGTACGATGCCGGGCTCACCAGCTTCTCGGGGTCCATCGAGCACACCGGCTCGGTGTTCTTCAACAGCGACAGCGTCGAAGTCGGCAACTTCACAATCGGCTACGACGGTTCCCGCGTTGGCGGCGATCGCAGCGGCTTCTTCGTAGAGAGCACGACCGGTATCGCCGCGATTCTCTTCGATGTGGCGACGCCCTCGTTGCTCAGCGCAGACGGCAGCGGGCTGATCATCGAGGCCGACCTGCTGGTCTCGGGCGAGTTCGCCGGATTCCTTACAGACAACGGTCTCGCATCGGCGGATCTGACCGGGGCCGATGTGGGCGATGCACGCGTCAGCGGCGTGGTACCGACCCCGGGCGCGTTGGCCGTTCTTGGCATGGGCGGGCTGCTCGCCTCTCGGCGTCGGCGTTGAGCTGAACCACACCGCGCGTTCTTGATCACCTGCAGCCGCGCCTTGGGCGCGGCTGCAGGCTTTGGTGTCGATGCCAAATCCCCATCGCGCCCTTGCGCGTGCGTTCAAAACGACAGTGCACCCGCGAATGCGGGTGCACTGTCTCATGAATAGCACAATCGGCTGTGAGAATCACTTGGAGGCGTTGGCGGACGCCTTCTCTTTCTTTTATGATGAGCTTGAGCCGCCGCCGGCGCGATTGGAAGCTTCATCTTCGCGTTGCTGACTCTGTGAACTGTTCGCTCGCTGCACACGGATCTGGTTCTCGATGCCCTTGACGCCGCGGGTTTCGTCGGCGATATCTTCGAGTTGATGCTTCATCCAACGCTCGCTTACCTGCCCCTTGATCGTGACCTCGCAATCGTTCACTTCGACCTCGACATCGCTGCAATCCAGATCCTGGATCTGACAGATCGTCTCGCAGATGTCTTCCATGATCCGATCATCGGAGCGCTTGTAATTCTTCGGGCCGTTGTTAAACCGGTTGGGCGCTCTGCCCGGAGAACCGTAAACGGTTCCATGCTGCTGTGAGCCAGCACCATACCCGGTCTGCATCCGGCCCGGGCCAATATTCCGAATCTCGCTGCGACTGTCGTTTCCAGCTTGGCTGAAAGGGTTCTGGCGGTTCTGCATCCCGTGATGGGAATAGCCGCCGCGAGCATCCTCGTCCTGCCCCGCGTATGGCTGCTGGGCGTCGGACCCGAAGGGTTGCTGCTGGCCGTACCCCTCGCGGTACTGCTGTTGCCAGCCGGTGGAATGCGGGTAGGGCTGGGAGCGCGGCGGGGATTCGGCGTTTTGGTACCTGTACCCCTGCCTGAACTCGCGATCGCTCGCGTTCTCCCAACCCTGCGAGCGATGCTCGTCCGGTCGGCCAGTCTGGCCGAACTGGTTGGGGCCTTGTCCTGCCTGCATTCTTGGGACATCGCCCAGCCCCGGCTGGTCGTGCTGCTGGTAGTTCACGCCGCCGGGCTGATTGGTGGGGTCATACCCCTGCTGGCTGTCGAAGCGAGGCGGATGCTGATCGAAACCGCGGTATGCATCCCGATTTGTATCGCCCATGCGGTATTGGCCCTGCTGACCCTGCTGGTGGCGACCGTCGGGCATCTGATCCTGTCCGGTCCGGTGCTGTCTCTGATCCGAGTTCATTTGAATTCTCCTTAGGTGCTTGATCGGCCCGCGGCATGTGCCGTCCAGCCTGTCGCGATGCCTTTCACCCATGAGTATGGTGCGACCAATGAAGACTGCGTGAACGACAACTAAAAATGGAGTAACTCCCCATCATCTGCGTTTGATGGCGGCAGTACAGCAAAGAAACCACCCCGGTTCTCGGGGTGTGCGCAGGTTGAACAGGGTAGTTTGTAGAACCGGTCAGTCCGCCGGGGTCAGCTCAATCTCTTCGAGCGTGAATCCGAACCGGATATCGCGGGCCTTCTCGGCCTGATATGAAACCGTCACCTCATCGCCGGCCGACCCTTCGACCAGGAAGCGGAAAGTGCCATGGCCCTCGCCGGGGATACCCTCCTCCACCAGCAGCCGATCCGGGCGGTGATCGGTGGGCCGCATGCTGTGGTCGAACCGGTCGGACACCACCCCCGACAGCACGACCCGCGGCCCCTCGATTGTCAGCAGGTCCGGCAGCCCGATCTTGTTGCGGGCGGCGATCTCCAGCCGGGTGGGGATGATCCGGGCGTTCTCGATCTCGAGGGTGATCTCCCACAGCCCGCCGCCGAGTTCCTTGATGCCCGCCCATTTGCAGGAGAGCTGGGGCATGTTGCCCGCGTGGAACATCGTGAACGCGAAGTTGCGGTGGCACGCTTCCTCGAGCATGAACGGCGGCGTGACGCGCGACGAGTACTTCGTGCCCCCGCCGAGGGGCCCCCCCCCCCCGGGGGGG
>JBBDKK010000198.1:1068-5123 GCA_040879395.1 Phycisphaerales bacterium | reverse complement strand
GTGGGAGGATCATGCACGAGACCTTGTAGGTGTCGAGCACCCGCCCGAGGGTGGGGTGCTCGTGTTCGGTGTAATCCGTGAATGTCTGACCGAAGAGCATGCGGTCCTGCCAGTGCATCCGCTCCTCCTGGCTGAACTCGCGGCTCGGGTCGGGCATGATCCGCGATTCGGTCCACAGCTCATTGGTGAAACTGGTGATCCCCAGCCCCTCGGCGAGCCAGTTCACGAACCCGCCGTGGACCGTGTACAGATCCGCATGGATGATCATGTAGCGGTAGTAAGGCAACAGGTCCTCGCCGGCCCTGCCCAGCTTGTCGTACACACGCTGGTCTCCACGGGGATAGAGATCCCCGAGGTACGAGGCACCGGGCCCGCGCAGGATCATGCCCCCGGTGTTGTGGTAGCTCTGGCCCGCCGCGATATTGGGATGCTCGAGGATGAAATCCGCGATCGCCCGGGTCTCGGGGCTGTCGAACGGATAATCCCCGGCTCCCCGCTGGATGGAGTTTGGCTGCCAGTCGCTGGGCCAGTTGCGGTTCATGTCGTAGCCGCCCGGGCCGTCCTCATTGATCCGGCCGTCGCCGTCGTTGTCGATGCCCTCCCAGCCCGCGCGGCTCAGCTCGCCCTGCACACCCTCGGGGGCGCGCTCGATGATGCGGGGATCGACCTCATTGCGACGATAGTCGCCGTTGGGATCGAACTTCCACATGTAGGTGATGTGGCCGTCGCCATCGATATCCTCGGGACCGTCCTCATCGTAGAGGCCGTCATAATCATTGTCGGTGGGGCGCTGCCCGGTGCGGGCGGAATGGGGCGTGTTTGGGTTGGCAAACCATTCTGCACGCCCGTCGGGGTTCACCGACGGCACGAAGTAGAAGGCCGTGCGATCGATCAGCTCGGTCAGCTGATCGACCTTCCCGTGGCTCTTGGTGAGATACCAGATGGAATACAGAACCGTCTCGGTGGCCTGGATCTCGTTGCCGTGGACATTGCCGTCGATGTACATCGCCGGTTTCTCGGAGGCCGGGCCGGTTTCGGGATTGTTGAGCGTCACCATCCACATATCGCGGCCCTGCTCGCTCTGCCCGAGGGATTCGAGCGTGAGCAGCTCGGGATACGCATCCGTCAACTCCCGGATGATCCCGGTCATCTGCTCGTAGTCATAATACTGGTTCCACGAGATATCGACCTTGGATGGGATCTGTTGCTGCGCACCAGTGCGCGTCGCCGTGAAACCCGCGACCAATAGCGTGAACGCCAGCAGCGGTAAATAGGTGTTGCTCAAACGAATCATTGCTCGCTCCCTGTGTCGCTGTGTGTTTCTTCTGGTTCCGCGAGCATGATGATGCGGTCGCCCAAACGCGGATCAACGATCTCGATCGTCTCCTGCGAAAGATCATCTGAGCGGAAGATCCACCGGTGCTCGGACCGGCCGCCGTCGGCGTCGATCCCCCACACCCGATCGACCCGCTGGCCGCTGATAATCCGGTCCACCCCGGCCGACAGCCGGATTACCATTGGGCGCATTGAGCGGGCTGTCCGCGAATAGGCGGTCGTGGTCGGGAGGCGGCCGTCGTTGATGATCGCCAGCCGGACCTCGTACACCCCCTCGCCCAAACGCTCGACTTCGGGACCGGCGACCCGCACGCTGGGCCGGGCCTCGATGAGCTTGAGCACAAACTCGGTGTGCTTCTCCGCCAGCGTGTCGAGGTCTTCGGCGGGCGGGTTGATCCTCGCCAGCGGCTTGAACCCACCGATCTCGACCCGGCCGAGCGTGGGATGTTCGAACCCGGTCCAGCCGATGAACCCGTCGATCCCCGATTCCTCGAAATATGCCAGCCACTTGGCATCCTCGCTCTGCTTCTTTTTCCCCTTCTTTGCCTCACCCGCTTCGGCCTTGCCATCGGTGGCTTCCGGCTTCACGCGGCGGACCTCGATGCCCGCCTGGGCCGCGAACTGCACCACCATCTCAGGCGTCACCATGGACATCATGGACTGATCGACCGGCTCGCCCGTCTGGGCCTCGTACGCCGCGGCCAGCTCATCGAGCGTCTCCTGGCTGATGTCGCCGATCGGCGAAGGCGTCAACGCCGGCCCGGATTCCACCGGCTCGGAACCGCTGCCCGCCCGGTCATCATCCCGGCCATCATCGGTATCCTTGTCGGCTTCTTTCTCGGGCCCGGGTCTGGCCCATGGGTTGACCGCGAAGCTCGGGATTCCCCGCTGCGCGTAGAGCCACGCGTGGAAGCTGCCGTCGGTGTTCTCCTTGCCGGCCTCCTTCATGCCGGTTGCTTCGGTGAACCATTCCCCCACCCGCTTGTACATCCCCGCATCGTCTGCATCGATTTCCTTGGGCGCCCGCCCGGAAATATCCTTGGCCTTGGCATCCGGCTGGTTGACGAGGTTGTCGTGCCTGCCCAGCGTCACGGCCATGACGATGTTGCCGTGATCAAGAACGAAGCGCGCCAGCGCGTAGGTCTCGGGTTCAGAGAGCTGGTGCCGCCCGGACCGCGCCTCATGCTCGGGCCACGCATGCATGAAGTTGCGATCAAGATCAACCCCGCCCGGGCCGTCCTCGTTGATCAAGCCGTCTTGGTCGTTGTCAAGTCCCTCGGGATAGAGCGTGAAACTCGCCCGCTGCCCCTCATCCGTTTCGGGGGCGATGCTCAGCCGCTCGTCATCCGGATCCGCAAGGTGCGTCGGCGGATCGCTCAATGGTGGGTCGAGCCGGCGCATCATGGTGATATACCCGTCCCCGTTGAGGTCCTCGGGCCCGTCCTCATCGGTCATTCGATCCCGATCCTCATCCACCGGGCGGGCGTTGCCACTGTATCCCATGGTCACGGGCCGCAGATTCATCGCCGCCCCGTCCGGGTTCACCCTCGGGATGATGTAAACGGTCATCGAATCGAGCACGCCGGGATGCTCGCGGAGGATTTGCTCGGCGATCCGCAGGGCCGTCTCCGTTCCCGCAAGCTGCCGCCCGTCGAGCCCCGCCGTGATCAGCAGCGCGGGCATCTCACCGGCCAGCTCGGCGTCGCCCGTCAGGGTGACCAGTTCGATAGGCGCCCCCTCCAGACTCTCCCCCAGCTTGGAAACAACGGCCCGGGGATCCGACTCCGCAAGCGCGTGCAGCCGGTCGCTGAGTTCCCCGTTCTCAAGGTACCCGGCATCCTGTCCCAGCACCGGGCTGCTGAGCAATGCGACGGCGGCGATCGCCAGTGCGGTGATAGCGTGCGGAAATCTTGGCATAAACATCCTTTGGTACATCAGGCGAAGTGCCCCGAACGGGGAACTGAGGGAAGCAGCGGGTATCGTAACGGATCCCGAGCGTGCACGGACTGATGGAAACGGGAATTTTGCCCCCCTCCGCCGAATTCCTGCACGGCACGGCTACGGTTTCATACCGGGACCGACACCCGCCACGCCTCTGCCGACCCAGGAGAACCCCGCATGCCCCGCATCACCCGAGCGGCGTTGATCCAGGCCACCAACGCCCTGCCCGACTCCGACGACCTCCCCGCCATCAAGCGGGCCAACATCGACAAGCACATCGATCTGATCGCGCGGGCCTCCGACGCCGGCGCCAAGGTCTGCTGCCTCCAGGAACTGTTCTACGCACCCTATTTCCCCGCCGAGCAGGACGCCCGCTGGTACACCCTGGCCGAGCCGATCCCCGACGGGCCGACGATCCGATTGATGCAGGACCGGGCCCGAGAACACGGCATGGTCCTGATCATCCCGATCTACGAGGTCGAATCCACCGGCATCTACTACAACACCGCAGCCGTGATCGATGACGAGGGCAACTACCTGGGCAAGTACCGCAAGCACCACATCCCCCACCTCTATCCCGGCTTCTGGGAGAAGTTCTACTTCCGCCCCGGAAACGGCGGCTACCCGGTATTCAACACCCGTTTCGGCCGGATCGGCGTTTACATCTGCTACGACCGCCACTTCCCCGAAGGCGCACGAGAACTTGGCCTCAACGGGGCCGAGATCGTCTTCAACCCCTCGGCCACCGTAGCCGGGCTCAGCGAATACCTCTGGCGGCT
>JBBDKK010000198.1:0-1058 GCA_040879395.1 Phycisphaerales bacterium | reverse complement strand
GAACAACCGGCCCACGCGGTGGCCAACCAGTATTTCGTGGGCGCCATCAACCGCGTGGGCACCGAGTCGCCGTGGAACATCGGCGAGTTCTACGGCAACTCCTATTTCTGCGACCCCCGTGGTCAGTTCCTCGCCCAGGGCGCACGCGACACCGACGATGTTGTCCTCGCCGACCTGGACCTCGACCAGATCCAAGAGGTCCGTGATGTCTGGCAGTTCTACCGCGACCGCCGCCCGGAGAGCTACACCCGGACCACAGAGCATTAACCGCCACGCCCCAAGAGGATCCCCGATGCCCCTGCTGATCAAGAACGGCCGGATCATCACCGCCACCGACGACTACAACACGGATATCTACTGCGCCGATGAAACCATCACCCGGATCGAGCCCTCAATCGACCCGCGAACCCTCCCCCCCGAAACCGAGCTGATCGACGCCGCGGGCAAATATGTCTTCCCCGGCTTCATCGATCCTCATGTGCACATCCACCTCCCGTTCATGGGCACACACGCCCGAGACGATTACGAATCCGCTTCCCGCGCCGCCCTCGTGGGGGGAACCACCTCCATCATCGAGATGGTCTGCCCCGCCCCCGACCAGGAGCCCATGGACGCGTTCAACCAATGGAGCACCCGAGCCACCGACCTCGCGGGCGTGGACTACAGCTTCCACATGGGCGTGGTCCGCTTTGACGACCTCGCCCGCGAGCAGCTCCGCTCGATCGTCAAGGACCACGGCATCGCCTCGTTCAAAGTCTTCCTCGCCTACAAGGGGGCCCTGGACATCAGCGATGAGGACCTCTTCGGCCTGCTCACGCTCGCCAAGCAACTCGGCGTCATCACCACGGCTCACTGCGAGAACGCGACGGCTATCGACGCGATGCAGAAGAAGCTCCTGGGCGAAGGCAAAACCGGGCCACGCTGGCACGAGCCCTCCCGCCCCGTGCGGGTCGAGGCCGAGGGCGTCCATCACCTGGCCACCTTCGCGGAACTGACCGGGGCCCATGTCTACGCCGTCCACACCTCCTGTGCCCCCGCGATCGACGCCGCCCGCGCCG
>JBBDKK010000197.1:0-12419 GCA_040879395.1 Phycisphaerales bacterium | reverse complement strand
AGGGCTGGTCCACCTACCGCGCCTCGACCTGCAACGACTGCCATGTGGCCCCGATTTTCACCAACAACGCCTTCGGCGTCAACGGCGTGCGGCCGGTCTTTGAGGACCGGGGGCGGGCCGATTTCAGCGGCACCGAGTTCGAACGCGGGGCATTTAGAATGGGATCGCTGCGGAACCTGGGCAACCGCGACCGGTTCATGCACACGGGCGGGCTGGAAACGATCGACGATGTGTTCGACTTCTACGCCCATCGCAACGGTCAGGAGCCGTTCCCCGAGAACCTGGACTTCCGCATACGCAACCCGATCGAGTTCTCTCCCGAGGACGAGGAGATCATCAAGCACTTCATCACCACCGCGCTGACCGATCCCCGGGTGACCAACGAGGAGTTCCCCTTCGATCGGCCCAAGCTCTACAGCGAAAGCGACGAACCCAACCCCGCGGTGATCGAACAGGGCACCGCCGGCACGGAGGGTTTCACCCCGGCGATGATCGCGGTCACGCCGCCCAATATAGGGAACCTGGGCTTCAAGATCGGCGTTGATTTCGCCCTGGGCGGGGCGCAGGCGTGGGTGGCGATCTCCCAGAGCCCGCCGACGGGCGGGAAGGTGGCCCAGGACGAGCTGATCGGCCCGATCGAACTCAACGGCATGAGCGCCGGCGAGGGCTACGGGACGCTGATCTACCCCATCGATGAGGATGCGCTCGACGGACAAACCATCTATATGCAGTGGGTCATCGCCGATCCGGCCGCGGCCGACGGCTTCGCCCGCTCGCCAATCGCCCGGGTCACGCCGTTCTGCTCGGTCATCGGCGCTTGCGAGCCGCAGTGCGTGGCCGATATCAACGGCGATGGATCCGTGAACTTCAACGACATCTCGTTCTTCCTGAACGCCTTTGGCAAACAGGAGCCTGCGGCGGACATCGACGGGAACGGAGTCGTCGATTACTTCGACATCTCCGGCTTCATCAACGCCTACGCCGCTGGCTGCCCATAAAACTGCATCGCTGGGTAAAACAACCCAGTGATCAAGCTTTGAATGCGAAAACCCCCCTTGCTTGGGGGTTTTCTTTTCCGTATTCTCCCCCGGCGTGGTACACTGGCTCTTGCGAGAGCCGGTGAGGGGAACCGGGCTCTGCATGTGTTCCAGGAGGAGATATTGATGCGTACCCAGATAAGAACCGCGGTGATCTGTGCGGCCGGGCTGTTGACATCCGTGTTCGGTTCGATGGCAATTGCTGACGAGGTCACGGTCCGCAACGATTCGCTCCAGGACGGCGGAACCGTGGCGATCTGCCCGTGCTTTGTGGCCGGCGAGGAAGCCGCGGTGTGGCTGACGAGCCCGTGCGACGGTGAGATCGTGGCGATCCAGATCTTCTGGCGGTCGCTCGGCGGCGGGGCCCAGGTATCGCTCGAGGACTCGATCATCGTCTACGAGGCGGGCAACTTCCCCAATCCCGGGCCGATCAAGGACTCCTTCGACGCCCCCGCGCTCAGCGATGGCGGGCTCAACGAGTTCCGCTACGAGGACGAGAATCAGACGATCCCCATCTCGATCCCCGTCGAGCAGGGCGAGGAGTTTGTTGTGTCGCTGCGTTTCTTCAACACCAACAACACCAACCCCTCGCTGCCCAGCGTCGTGGCCGATACCTCAGGATGCCAGCAAGGCAAGAACACCGTGAAGGTCAACGGGCAGTTCTGGGCCAGCGCGTGCGACCTGGGCGTCTCGGGCGACTGGGTGATACGGGCCGTGATCGATTGCGGCGGCGATCCGGTCGGGGCGGCCTGCCTGCCCGACGGCACCTGCGCTGAGGGATTGACCGAGGACCAGACGCTGGCGCTGGGCGGGTCGTGGAACGGCGCGGGGTCCGAGTGCGGCGATGTGCAGTGCCTGGGCGCCTGCTACATCCCGGCAACCGATCAGTGCCTGCAGTTCGATCTGGCCACCTGCGATCTGGTGGGCGGCGACTGGGCCGGGCCCGGCACCAGCGACTGCCCCGATCCGTGCCCCGGGGATTTCAACGGCGATGGGAACCTGAACTTCTTCGATGTCAGCGCGTTCCTGGGCGCATTCAACGGCGGGGATCTCGCGGCGGACATCAACGACGACGGGTCGCTGGATTTCTTTGATGTGTCTGCGTTCCTCTCCTCATTCAGCGGGGGGTGCCCCTGAAATAGGAGGGGGTCGGGTCGCACGCCGCCTGTTCGGCTTTCATCCACCCAGAACCCCCTTGCCGGGGCCTGAATCGTCAAGAACGGGCAACCCGGGCGCGGGTTGAGCCGAATATCTCAAAGCAACGGGCATTCGCCCCGGAGAGTGGTATCTTTTCACAATGACTTATCGGTCGGCCGCGGGGCCGGCCCTTGGAACTCAAAAAGGATCAGGGAGATCATCAACATGAAACTCACGATTTGCGCATGCCTTCTGGCGGCGTGCGGCACAGCGACCCACGCCCAGTTGACCACCGAACTTGTCGTTTCCGGCATCGACCGCCCCGTCTTCATGACGCACGCGGGCGACGGCTCGGGGCGGACATTCATTATCGAGCAGGAGGGGGCCATCCGTATCGTTGACGCCGCCGGCGACCTGCTGCCCACGCCCTTCATGGACATCGACGGCACGGTGGTCGGCGGCGACAGCGGCGGCAACGAGCAGGGCCTGCTCGGGCTGGCGTTCCACCCCGATTACGCGACCAACGGCAAGTTCTATGTGAACTACACCGGTAGCGGCGGCGACACCCGCATCGCCGAGTACCAGGTTTCGGCGGGTGATCCAAACATCGCCGATGTCGGTTCGGCCCGGCTGGTCATGTTCTACGACCAGCCCTTCTCCAACCACAACGGCGGCTGGGTCGGGTTCGGCCCCGATGGCTACCTGTACATCTCTGCGGGCGATGGCGGATCGGCCAACGATCCCGGCAACCGGGCCAGCACCCTGAGCAACTACCTGGGCAAGCTCCACCGGGTCGATGTGGACGGCGATGACGACTTCCCGGGCGACAACAACCACAACTACGCCATCCCCGACGACAACCCCTTCGTGGATGACTCCTCCGCATTGGATTCCATCTGGGCCTACGGGCTCCGCAACCCCTGGCGGACCAGCTTCGACCGGGAGACCGGCGATCTGTGGATCGCCGATGTGGGCCAGTTCTCCCGCGAGGAAGTGAACTTCGCGCCCGCGGGCGACGAGGGCGGCCAACACTACGGCTGGCGCTGCCGCGAGGGATTCAACGCCACGGGCCTTGCCTGCGGCTCGACCTCGGGCTTCACCGACCCCGTCCATGACTACGGGCACGGTGCCAACGGCTGCTCGATCACCGGCGGCTATGCCTACCGCGGCTGCGAGCTGGGCGACGACTTCGACGGCCTGTACTTCTTCTCCGACTATTGCTCGGGGCGGATCTGGACGCTCGATCCCAGCACCGGGTTCGATGACACCCTGCAGTTCTCATCTGGCTTCAGCGTCTCGTCGTTCGGCGAGACCGAGGACGGCGAGCTGCTGGTGGCTGATCTTTTCCAGGGCCGCGTGTACAAGATCGTGAACCCGTCCAACCCCGACGACAACGGCAACGGGATCCCCGACTCGTGCGAGACTGTGTGCGAGCCCGACCTGACGGGAGACGGCAACCTCGATTTTTTCGATATATCCGCTTTCCTCACCGCTTTTAGTGGGATGGAGCCGGCGGGCGATTACAACGATGACGGCCTGTACGACTTCTTCGACCTCAGCGGGTTCCTCAACGACTTCAACGCTGGCTGCCCGTAAGCGGCTCGGCGACACAATCCACACCCGGGCGGGATGAAACGACGCCCGCCCGGGCTTTGCATCGTGGTTGCGGCGGACACGCCGCGGGAGAAATAACATGAACAAGCACACCCTTTGGGCATCGGCCCTGTTCGTACTCGCCGGCACCGCCGGCGCAGCACCCGTTGACGCGGTCATCGACCCCGCGCAGTCCACAATCGATCTGACCATGACCGTCGATGTCGGCGTGGCCAGCGATACCGACAGCGACAGCAGCCCGCTGTCGGGGTATCTGCGTATCGAGCTCGATGACTACGGCGTCCCCACGCAGATCACGCTGCACGACCTGCTGGTGATGATCGATGAGGACCTTGAGTTCAACTGGTCGTTCGGCTTCCTGGGGGGCGCGGACGCGACCCTAACCGGCGGCGTGCTGACCTGGGGCTCGACGGACGCGATCATCGGGCCGGTTCCGATCACTGATGGTGATTTCCTGCTGCCGCAGGTCCCGACGGCGTTGATGGGGACGCTGGCGGTCAACTACGACATCTTCCTCGTGGGCTCGGGCAGCGAGGTGATGGACCTGGCGGACCAGGGCGATCTGATTTCTGATGTCACCGGCTCGGTGGTCGGGGACGAGCAGAGCGCGACCATCACCAGCACCCTGCCGCTGGACGCGGTTGTGCCGCTGACTGACGACAAAGGCACGCAGCTTGGCACGCTGACGGTGAGCGGTGCGGCGACGATCGTGGCCACGGCCCAGGCGCCGGCCTGCGCGGCCGATCTCAACAACGATGGGAAGCTGAACTTCTTCGATATCAGCGCGTTCCTCAGCGCCTTCTCGTCCATGGCTCCTGCCGGAGATTTCAACGGCGACGGGATGTACAACTTCTTCGATGTCAGCGGCTTCCTCGGTGCGTTCAGCGCGGGATGCCCATTGCGTTAGGTACCAGGGGTCCCATTGATGCCGTCGTGACGCGGTGGCAAAGTAGTCAAACCCGGTAATCTGGCGAATCTTGAAAGCCGGATGAATACGAATCTCCGGGCGTCATTGCCGGGGATTGGGCTTTGCCGTGCTGCTTGGGTGTGATACCCTATCGCGTTCGCTTGGGGGATTGACCCCGGCGGTGTGCTGATTCGCGATGAGGGAGAGACCGTGATGAAGATGGGATTCGTATTCGCCGCGGGTTTGGCCGCGGGTTGCTCGGCGTGCTTTGGTCAGTCGTCCTTCCTTTGGACGGGCGATGCGCTCAGCGGCGACTGGGACGACGAGCAGAACTGGAGCAATCTCTCGATGGGCGGCATCGTGAGCGGGTTCCCATCGCTGATCGACGATGCCCTGTTCCAGAGCAGCGCGGCGGTCGGCGGGGGAGAGGCGCTCAACATCGCCATCGATCCCTCGTCCACGCTCACGATCGGCGAAGGCGGGTCCTTGGCTTCACTCACGCTGGCGGGAACGCTGACCAACAACGGGACACTGGCGTACTCCCTTGACAACCTGAATCACTCCGGCGGGGTGGTCGACCATCGGCTCTACATCCCGGTGGGGAGCAGCGCGGCCATCGTCGGCACGGGTGTGGTGGTTTTCAACGGCTCAGAGACCGGCGTTCAGGGCGCGGGGAGGCTGGATTCCGCCCTGACGATCTCGGGTGATCAGACCGTTTCAGGGAACGGGGTGTTTGAGGATCTTACGGTCGTCAACAACGGCTCGGTCCTCTTCGGCGGGGGTGATCTCCTGGTCAACGATACCGATCTCAGCGGCGGGAACATCGCGATCGACTCCGACGGCGTATTGGTGCTCGACGGGGCATCGGTTGTGCAGGGCACGATTCTGACGGGAACCGCCGGCTCGCGGGTGGTCGCCGATGGGACAACCAACATCCTGCGCGACATCACCTCCGATGGCGATATCCTGCTGGGGCGCGGCTCGCGCAGTTCTGTCGTGATCGACGGCGTGCTCACCAACAACGGAACGCTGACTTTTCATGAGGACGACCTGAATCATGCCAGCGGCATCGTTGATCAGCGGATGTTCGTGGCCGACGGCACGAGTGCAACAATCGCCGGTTCGGGATCGGTTGTATTCAATGGCGACGAGACCGGCATCGAGGGAGAGGGCGCGGCGTCCACGCTTATCGTCGGCCCGGATCAGACCGTGACCGGCGATGGCGTCATCGAAGACATCAGCATCGAGAACCAGGGGAGCATCTCGCCCGGGGGCGGCGACCTTCAGTTGAACAACACCGACATCAACGGCGGGAGCATCGAGATCGCCGCCGACGGCGTGCTGGCGCTCGATGGAGGGTCCACCGTGCATGACACGCTGGTGAGCGGTGTCGCCGGCTCGGTGGTATTCGCCAACGATGCCGAGGACATCCTCCGTGACATCAGCACCGAGGGCGACATCCTGCTGGGGCGTGGTTCGCGCAGCTCGGTCACGATCGATGGCGTACTCAACAACAACGGCACGCTCACATTCCACGAGGACAACCTCAACCACGCGAGCGGCATCGTCGATCAGCGGTTGTTCGTGGCCGACGGTACGGGTGCAACGATCGCCGGTTCGGGATCGGTGGTGTTCAATGGCGACGAGACCGGCATCGAGGGCGAGGGCGCGGCGTCCACGCTCATCGTTGGCCCGGACCAGACCCTCGCGGGCAAGGGCGTCATCGAAGACATCAGCGTTGAGAACCAGGGCCTGATCGTGCCCGCCGGCGGCGACATGATCGTCAACAACTCGGATCTCGGTGGCGGGGAGATCGACATCGCCTCCGATGGCGTGCTGGTGCTCGACGGCGGGTCGGTCGTGCAGGACACGATGGTGAGCGGGGTCGCCGGCTCGGTGATATTCGCCAACGGCAACGGGGATATCCTCCGCGATATCGACACCGAGGGCGACATCCTGCTGGGGCGCGGTCCGCGCAGCTCGGCCACGATCGAGGGCGTCATCACCAACAACGGCACGCTCACATTCCATGAGGACAATGCCAACCACGCGAGCGGCATCGTCGATCAGCGTCTGTTCATCGGCGCCGACCAGAGCGCTACGCTGGTCGGATCGGGCATAGTGGTCTTCAACGGCTCGGAAACCGGCATCCAGGGCGATGGGAACTCGGTGTTGATTCACGAAGATGGGCACACCATCACCGGCACCGGCGCATTCGAGAACATCAGCATCATGAACAACGGCACCATCGACCCCTCGGGGATCGATCGACGCATCCGGTTGGCGGGAGACGGCTCCGGCATTGTACTCGAAGCGTCCGGGCGACTTGTCGCCGATCTCGGCGGGACCGATGAGGAGATGCACGATGCGCTGGAACTCGGCTCGGGGACGGCTGTGGAACTCGGGGGCACGCTGCAGATCCGGTTGGACGATGGGTATATACCGGTCTTCGGGGACACATGGGACATCATCAGCGGCGGATCGATCAGCGGGTTGTTCGACGGGGTCGAGGTGGCCGATGCGTCGCTGGGGCAGGTGTACCGGGTGATCTATCAGCCGAGCCGCGTGTTCGTGATCCTGACCTGCGACGGGGACCTGACCGGTGACGGCGGCATCGACTTCTTTGATCTCTCGCTGTTTCTGAGCTACTTCGGCAGCGGGGATGTCCGTGGCGATCTCAACGACGACGGTCAGTTCAACTTCTTTGACATCTCGCTCTTCCTGCAGATCTTCGTGCAGGGCTGCGATAAATGAGAACGGCCGGTAGTCTGGAACCTAGACAACCGGTATGCAATGCGGCCTTTGTGAGGAGTCGGCCTGTGTGCTTTGGTGCCGTCGCCGCGCAAATTGTCCCTGAATATGGTAAAAACGGGTTTTGTTCTTGCAACTGAGCGGGCGATCGATAAGAATCTGACCGATGAAAGGCGCGTTCTGTGCCCGATCTCTGATTCGTATCTGTTCGGTGGAGAGTTTCAACATGCGTCATATCAACGGTTTGGGTGCCCTTGCCGGCAAGGGGGGGCTGGTTGGCGGTGTGGTCCTCAGCGCGACCTTTGTGGCCTGGGCGTTCGCGGGCGGCCAGACGCCGATCGCCACCACGATCAACGACTTCGCACTCCCCGGCACCCAGCCCGGCGGGCTCGACAAGAACCACCCCATGGTGGGCGCGGATTCATGCGCCAGTTGCCACGGGTTCTACGACGATGTCCACGACCCGTACTCCACTTGGTCTGCCTCGATGATGGGCCAGTCGATGCGTGATCCGGTATTCCTGGCGGCCATGACCATCGCCAATCAGGACGCCGATTTTTCGGGGGCCGCGTGCATCCGCTGCCACTCGCCCAGCGGGTTCCTCGAGGATCGCCACCTGCCGCCGGACGGCTCGAACCTCAACGA
Organism: Phycisphaerales bacterium; assembly: GCA_040879395.1. GTDB lineage: Bacteria > Planctomycetota > Phycisphaerae > Phycisphaerales > UBA1924 > UBA1924. Next base: position 4,328 of record JBBDKK010000197.1, on the reverse strand, counting down.
TATGGACCTGCAGGGCGTGGGCTGTAACTTCTGCCACCGCATGGTGGACCCGGTGTACACGCCCGGATCATCGCCCGCCGTCGATCTGCAGATCCTAACCGATCTCGGTCCCGACGCCCCCACTCCCGCCCAGACGCACAGCGCCTCGTTCATTGTCGATCCCCAGGACCGCCGGCGCGGGCCCTATGACCTCGGGCCCGAGTTCTTCTACCACGAGTGGGAACTGTCGCCGTTCCATCAGGAAGCTAACATGTGCGCCTCGTGCCACGATGTGTCCAACCCGATGTACACGGCCCAGCCCGACGGGACCTACACCCTCAACGACCTGGATTCCCCGCACCCGACCGGCGATGTGTACGACACCTTCCCCGAGCAGCGGACCTATTCCGAGTGGCTGATGAGCGACTTCGCCAAAGGCCCGGTGGCCATCGGCGACCGCTACGAGACGACGCTGGATAGCGTGTCGAGCTGCCAGGACTGCCACATGCCCGAGGCCGAGGCCGCGGCTTGCAGGTTCGAGGAATCGCGTCCCGACTACTCCACCCACTCGTTCAGCGGTGCCAACAACTGGGTGCTCAAGGCGATCCGCAACATCCATCCCAACGACTTCGTGACCGGCCTGCTGCCCGAACTCGTCGACCAAGCGGTCGACCGCACCGAGGACATCATGAAGGCCGCCTCGGACATGGAACTCTCGGTGGTGGAGGGCAACCTCAATGTCCGCCTCATCAACCAGACCGGCCACAAGCTGCCCACCGGCTATCCCGAGGGTCGGCGGATGTGGATCAATGTTGAGTTCTTCGACGCCAACGACAACATGATCGCCGAGCACGGCGCGTACGACGACGCCACGGCCGAGCTGACCGAAGGCGACACCAAGGTCTACGAGATGAAGATCGGCGTGGACCAGGCGATCAGCGCCCTCACCGGCGTGCCCGAGGGCCCCAGCTTCCACCTGATCCTGGCCAACAAGATCTACAAGGACAACCGCATCCCGCCCCGCGGCTTCACCAACGCCAACTTCGAAGCCATCCAGGCCGCGCCGGTCGATTACAGCTACGACGACGGGCAGTACTGGGACGACACGCAGTTCTCGATCCCAGCCGGCGCGGTCCGCGCCGAGGTCGGCACCTACTACCAGACAACCACCAAGGAGTACATCGAGTTTCTCCGCGATGAGAATGTCACCAACAACCTGGGCCAGGTGATCTACGACGAATGGGTCATCCACGGCAAGAGCCCGATCATGGAGATGGACACCGGCGACATCGCCTTCGACCCGCCGTGCCCCGCGGATCTCAACGGCGACGGACTGGTGAACTTCTTCGACATCAGCGCGTTCCTCAACGCATACAGCAACCAGGAGCCCGACGGCGATTTCAACGGCGACGGCCTGTACAACTTCTTCGATGTCAGCGGCTTCCTCAACGCGTTCGGCGCCGGCTGCCCGTAAGAGTTCACCTCCGATGTCTGCATCGATAAGCACCGGCCCCGCGGGTCCGGTGTTTTTTTCGCCGGAGATGAATTCGTTACGGCTTCCGCTGATCCGGGGCCAGCACGATGCCCACATTGATCAGGCGCTTGTCCTCGCCGGGGTGCGTCTGGCGGCAGATCTCCCAGAGCCGGTCGACCAGCTCGTTGACCTCCGCGAGCGATTCATCGTCGACCCACGCGCTGAGAATCCCCGCGTAGGTATCGCGAGACGGGCCCCGCACGGCGGCCTCCGGCCTAGCGGTGGCCCGTTCATGCAATCGGGCCATCAGTCGCCCCACCGCGTTGCCGTAGGCCTGGTGGTAGGCGACATTGTCGGGGTCCTTGGAGTTGTGTTTGGTCGCGACGGTGCGGGCGACGGGGCGGTAGAGCTGCTCGTAGCGCTTGCCCGCCAGGCGCTGGTCGGATTCGAGGATCAATCCCGCGTTGAGCAGCTGCTCGATGTGCGGGTACAACGAGGTGCGTGAACGGCCCGTGAAGGCGGCGATGTCGGCGACTGAGCATTCCTCCAGCGCGCACACCGCGTTGAGCACATCCACGCGGATCGGCGAGGCGAGCACCCACATCTTGTCGGCGTCATAAATTACATGCAGGTCCTTGATGGGCTTGGTCTTCTTGGTCATCCGTTCTCACCGCCTGGTTCACATAATCGATTGCTCGATGGCCGAACTACCCACTTCCGGTTGCCGCATCGACATGCATGTGGGGCGGTACCCCAAAAAACTCATCGGAAGCACACACTTTGGGGCCGAAACTTCCGGCGCCTTTGATTATCATACAGCATCGAGCCATGCACAGGGTTTCATCGAGGGGGTCTTGTGCAAACACAGGGATGAATCGCACCGATTTTTCATGGATTGCGGGCTTCGTTTGCCCTGAGTTTGATCCTCTCGCGGCTTCGGTCCGCGGCTTTCGCCGCGCAAACACTTGAGAGGATCAACATGCGAGCACGAATGTATCAATCCGGATTGGCGATATTCATCGCGGTCGGATCGCTGGTGGGCACAAGCAGTGCCGAGCACGCGGCGAAAAACACACTCAACGACCTCCGCGACGGTCTGCGGCCCGTCGCCACCGAGGGCGGGCCGGTTTCTCCGGTATCCGGCGAGAATCTGGACGCCGTCTTCCAGGCCAGGCAGTCCGATGACCTCCCGATCTCGCTCCCGCATCCGCCGATCGACCAGATCCCCGAGATGCCCATGCCCATGCCCGCCGCGCCCGGCGTGGAGAAAGTGGGGCTCGGAGGCCAATCCACGCTGACCTTCCACGATGCCGACACCGGCGAGACGCGGGAGCTGCCCCACAACATTTCGGCCGAGGGTGCTCTCGGCGGACAGAGCGTCGAGGGCGACTACCACGGCTTCGGCAACATCCTCGACAACGACATCGAGAACGCCCGCGGCTTCGGCAACATGAGCCTGGCCGGGAGTCTGGACTCCTTCCCCCGTTCGGGCAATGTCAAGCTCGTGATGCGTTTCACGGACAACAACGGGAACTTCCGCTGGTTCGCCTGCTCGGGCTCGATGCAGGACCCCGGCGTGGTGCTCACCGCGGCCCACTGCGTGTACAACCGGGATTCGGACATCGACGATTGGGCCGACATTGTCTATATCTATCCGGGGTGGGACGGGGACAACAACAACGGCCCGTTCGGTGCCCCCGACGGCGATGAGGTGATTCAGAACTTCGGGGCGGCGTTCGGTTCGGCCTTCCTGGCGGGCACCGACTACATCAACAACGGCGACTTCGACGCCGACGCCGGGCTCATCCGCATCAGCCGCGGGAGCAGCCGCAACATCGGCATGCTCACCGGCTGGTACGCGTGGGCGTGGGGCGGCGGATGCGGGACGATCCAGTCGCGCACCTACAACAACTTCTCGTATCCATCTGAAAACTGCCCGACGCCGGGGCTGCACAACGGCCGCGACATGTACTTCTGGTCCGGGACGATCGATTCCTGCCCCGGAAACCAGCTCCAGCTTAACACCGGCGGCAACTGCCTCGACACCGTCTGGGGCGGCATGTCCGGGTCCGGCATGTATTACATCGACGGCGACAGCCGCTACACGCACGGGGTCTGCTCAAACTCCAACCGGAACGATGTCGGCCGATACACCAAGCTCTGGGAAGGGTTCGTCAACGACATGGTCGACTACGAAAACGCGACCCGCGGCTCGACCTTCGATGTCGAGGCGCTCCAGTTCCGTGCCGGCGGCTCAACCAGCGTGCTCCAGGGCCAGTCACTCGACGCCCAGGCCACCGTGGCGATGGTCAACGCGACCAACGCCAACCCCGCATCGGACTCCTACACCCTGCGTGTGTACCTCTCGACCAACAATAACATCTCGTCGGCCGATACGCTGCTGGCAACCTGGAACTACACGGTCGACTTCGCCGCCATGCAGACGCGAACCTTCAATGTCCCCGCGCCCGTGATCCCGCTGGATACACCCCCGGGCACCTACTGGCTTGGAGTTGAACTCGACACCGGGACGGACGCGTTCGGTACCAACAACGACACCGACACCTGGGACGCCCAGCAGATCACCGTCGTTGAGGCCTTCGCGGACCTCGACGCCGACCTCTGCGATGCCGCCTCGGGCACCTACAACCCCGGTGATAACATCAGCGTGCTCCATCGGACCTTCAACAACGGGGACCGCCCCGCCGATGACACCCGCCTGGAGTTCCGCGCCTCGACCAACAACATCATCTCCACCATTGACCGCTTCCTGGAGGAACGCAACTACGGCACCGTCAATGTCGGCGGCTCCATCTTTGTCAACTCGATCGTGCAGATCCCGGCCGACATGCCCCCGGGGACCTATTACATCGGC
>JBBDKK010000196.1:8431-12431 GCA_040879395.1 Phycisphaerales bacterium | reverse complement strand
CACACAGCATCAACCCATATGTGCTGCCCCGTTTCGACACATCGTTGCCCACCGATCATCGAGTTGCCCAAGAAGCAATCGGAGCGTCTCACGCGGGGATGTTCAACGCCGTGCTGAGCAACCGACCCATTCCGAGATCGATCCATAATCCCAGCATATTTTTGCTATACTCCGGCTTCCCACCATACCCATCCAAGAAGCGTTCAAGAGAACCACGAGGCCCAGATATGACCAAGCCATCCCCGCTCAGCCCCGCCACACGATGCGTCTGGGGCGGCCAGACCGCACCCGACGCCCACGGCGCAACCGTCCAACCCGTCTACCACGCCGTCACCTTCGGCTACGACGACCTCGACGAATGGAGCGCGGTCGGCACCGGTGAACGCCCCGGCCACATCTACTCGCGAAACACCAACCCCACTATCGAGACCTTCGAGCAAACCATGTGCGACCTCGACGGCGCAGAGGCCTCCACCAGCTTCGCAACCGGCATGGCCGCCATCAGCAACACCCTCTTCACCTTCCTCTCCCCCGGCTCGCGCGTCGTCAGCATCAAGGACACCTACGGCGGGACCAACAAGCTCTTCGTCGAGTTCCTCCCACGCTTCGGCGTCGATGTCACCCTCTGCGAAACCCACGACCACGAACAGATCGAGCGCGAGACCGCCAAGGGCTGCGATGTGCTCTACCTCGAAACCCCAACAAACCCAACGCTCAAGGTCCTCGACATCCGCCGCCTCGCAAAGGCCGGACGCGACGCTGGCGCAACCGTCGTCGTCGACAACACCTTCGCCACCCCAATCAACCAGCGACCCCTCGAGCTGGGCGCCAACCTCGTCCTCCATAGCGCCACCAAGTTCCTCGGCGGCCACTCCGACGCCATGGGCGGAATCGTCAGCGGCGACGCCCAGCGCATCCGCGAACTCTACCACTTCCGCGAGATCAACGGCGCATCGCTCGACCCCATGTCCGCCTACCTGCTCACCCGCGGCATGCGCACCCTCGCACTCCGCGTCCAGCGCCAGAACCAGTCCGCCCAAACCATCGCCGAATGGTTGATTGACCAACCCGAGATCGAAGCCGTCTACTACCCCGGGCTCAACGACCACCCCAACCACAGCATCGCCAAAGACCAGATGTCCGGTTTCGGTGGCGTCCTCTCATTCACACTCGCCGGGGGGATGGAAGCCCTCCGCGCGGTCGTCCCCGCGCTCAAGCTCGCCCACCGCGCCGCCAGTCTCGGATCCGTCGGCACACTCGCCGGCCCACCCGCCATGACCAGCCATGTCGAACTCAGCACCCAAGAACGCGCCAACGCGGGCATCCCCGAATCACTCATCCGCTACTCCGTCGGCATCGAAGACCCCAAAGACCTCATCGCAGACCTCAAAGCCGCCTTCGCCCACATCCCCCAGACCGCAAAGGCCTAACCCACCATCCCCCCTCTTACCCATTGCCCATTGCCTTCCTCTACAATCCCAAGTGCTCCCCCTCACCCACATCCCGCTCCAGCGCCTCGGCTACGAAGACGCCTACGCCCTGCAGCAGCAGCACCACCAGCAGATCCTGGATGCCCGCAGCACGCCCGCAGCCGAGCTCGGCCGCGTCCTCATGATCGAGCACGACCCCGTCATCACCGTCACCCGACGCCCCGACGCCCAATCACACATCCTCGCCAGCGAACAGCTCCTCGCCTCCCAGGGCGTGCAGCTCCACCACACCGACCGCGGCGGCGACGTCACCTACCACGGCCCCGGCCAGCTCGTCGCCTACCCCATCATCGACCTCAACGCCGCAGGCCTGCGGATCCACGAATACATCCGCACCCTCGAAGCTGCCGTCATCGCCACCCTCGCGCAGCTCAACATCCAAGCCCACGCCGACCCCAAAGCCACCGGCGTCTGGGTCAACCCACAGCACCACTTCAAATCAGACCAGCCCGCCAAGATCGCCGCCATCGGCGTCCGCGTCCGACGCTGGATCACACTCCACGGCCTGGCAATCAACCTCAACCCCGATATGAGCCATTACAAGCTCATCGTCCCCTGCGGGCTGTCCGGTCGCCCGGTCACCTCCATCGCCGAGATCCTCGGCGTGCGTAACGCACCAACGCTTCAAGAACTCGCCGATATCCTTTTTAAGCACCTAAGGGCCCGGATATTGCAAAGAGCGGCCGTCAACCCCGCCCAAACGGACTGATGGGCTCCCCGTTCTCAGGCAACCGCTCGCTCACTACACTTGTATGACCAGAATCCGACTCCCCTTACCAGCCCGGACTCCATGATGTTCAAACGCCCCCTTATACTCGCCCTTCTCGCCATTTTCGCCTTCCCCCCCACCCTCGCTCACGCTTTCCTAGGGCCGGAGACCGCCGACGAAGTCCGCCGTCGACGGGCGCAGCGGCAGCTCGAGGAAAACCAGCGGAAACAGGAACGCGATGCGTTGGCCGTCGAACTCGGCGAGATGCCAAAGATCGACCCCGCCCTTGTTGAGGATTTCACCGAGATGCTGGCCGTCATCGCCGATCCGAGCATGGAAGGGCGGGTGCCGGGTTCCAGGGGCATCGAGCAGGCCGCCGAATACATCGAATCGCACTTGGTTGAGCTTGGCCTCACCCCGGCGTTCCCGAAAACCATCACCCCCGAGGACAGCGATCCGGACAATCCCACCGAGGTCATCGATCCTTATGGCTCTTATCGCCAGCCCATGCAGATGGGCACGCACACCGCGGCCGTCTCCTCCGAACTCATCGTCGGCGATACGGCATTCACGCCCGGGGATGACTTCTCGCCGCTGGCGTTCTCCGGCTCGGCCTCGGTCACCGCCCCGGTCTCATTCGTGGGGTACGCCATCGTCTCCGGCCCCAACAACTACCTCGGCTTCGAGACCAACGCCACCATAGAGGGCCGCATCGCCCTGGTGCTCAACTATGAGCCCATGAACGCCGATGGCGATTCGCTCTGGCGTGAGGAGGGCTGGACGCACAACGCCCGCCTGACCTACAAAGTGACCGCCCTGCAGCGAAGGGGAGCCGCTGGCGTCATCATCGTGTCTCCGCCGGGGGCCAACGATGATCGCGCTGGTACGCTGGAAACCATCGAATCCACGGCCGCTCCCTCCAATCGCATGGGCGAGCGGAGCGGCCCCGAGTACGACATCCCGGTGGTCCACGCAACCCCGGAGGTGGCCACGGCCATGCTCGAGTATCTGGGCAGCGACCTGACGCTCGAAGAACTCACGGACCGTGCCAATGAATCTGGCATTGTTGAAGAGCTGGGCAGTGACAAGAGAGAGATCAACCTCGCCGTTACCCTCGAACGAACGCCACGGATGACGGACAACATCGGTGCCATCCTTCCGGGTCAGGGTAATCTCAAGGATGAGTTGGTGGTCATCGGTGCCCACTACGATCATGTCGGTTATGGCAAGTTCGGTACCCGGCGCGAGAGCGACCGCGGCAAGCTCCACCCCGGGGCCGATGATAATGCCAGCGGCACCGCCGCCGTGCTGATCGCCGCCGAACACCTGACCCGGCGCTACCAGCTCCTGGCCGACGACCAGGATGCACGCTCTATTCTTTTTCTGTGGTTCACGGCGGAGGAATCCGGGCTCAACGGCTCACGCTTCTATATCCAGAATCCCATCGCCCCCATCGAAGACCACGCCGTCATGCTCAATATGGACATGGTCGGCACCCTGTCCGACGGCCTGCTGGAAATTGGCGGCTTTCGATCCGGAGAAGGATTCGAGGAACTCGCCACACCACACCTGACGCAGGCCGCGATCCCGTACTCTGAGGATGTATCCGTGGGCAGCGGCCGCTCCGACCATGCCTCGTTCGACGCCGCGGGTATTCCGGCGCTCTTCTTCTTCACCGGCCTTCACGACCGCTACCACGCCCCAGAGGACACGATCGAGCACATCGACCACGAGGGGGCGGTCCGCGTCGCCCTGTTGGCCTCATCGATGGCTTACGACGCCGCCACAAGTTCCACGCGGC
>JBBDKK010000196.1:0-8421 GCA_040879395.1 Phycisphaerales bacterium | reverse complement strand
CCCCACCGTCCGCGTCGGTATCATCCCCTCCAACGCCAGCGACGGAGGGATGCGCATCGAGCGCGTCTTTGAGGACACCTCCGCCTCGCAGGCCGGGCTGCGACCGGGTGACCGCATCACCAAGTGGGACGGAACCGAGATCGACGCCGTCGAAACCTGGATGCCCATCCTGGCCGAGCATAAGCCGGGTGACACGGTGATCCTCGAAGTGCAGCGCGGGGATGAGACCTTGGAGATGAAGATGACCCTCCGGGGCATCGAGTAGCTGAGAGCGAACATTATTGGAACTTCCTCCAGAGCACCCCCTATAGCACCAAATCCATCGAATGCCAAAGAAGTGCTTTGCCCGTGAACCCGCTCATGCTAATCTACCCACGCTCGGTCGCCCGATCCCAGCTCCGTGTGCCGCGCATGAGGAGAGATCATGTTTCATATCAAAGCTCACCGCCTTCGCTCCGCGTCCGCCCTGCTCTTGGTGACAAGCCTGGTGCCCTCAAGCGGAGCGGATGTCATCATCACAGAATGGGTGTATTCCGGCAGCGGAGGTGAGTTCGTCGAGTTCACCAACACCGGACCCGCCCCGGTTGATCTGACGGGGTGGAGTTTCGATGATGACTCACGGTTGCCCGGCGGGTTCGATCTCAGCGCATTCGGTATCGTCATGCCCGGCGAATCCGTCGTCATGACCGAGGACCCGGCCCAGGACTTTCGGAGCACATGGGGTCTTGATCCTGAGGTCAAGGTCATCGGCGATCTGGGAAGCGTCTCGGGCGGCAATCTTGGTCGCAACGACGAGATCAACCTCTTTGATGAACTCGGGCAACTGGTCGATCGGCTGACCTACGGCGATGAGGATTTCCCGGGCAGCATCCGAGCGCAGGAAGCCAGCGGCAACCCGGGCACCGGGCCTTCGCTTGGTTCTAACAATGTTTACGACTGGGTACTCTCAACTGCTGGCGACGCGCAGGATTCATCCGTAAGCACCGCGTGCGACATCGGCAATCCCGGCCGGTTCACTGCGCCGGCAAGCGGGAGTCTTCCGGGCGCAGTCGTGGTATCGCACGCCAGCGGTTTCTACAGCCAGCCCATCGTGATAACCATCGAGGCCGACGGAGATGGCAATGGCGATATCCACTACACACTCGATGGCTCGCTGCCCTCGCTCGATTCTCCGGTATACAGCGGACCCATCCTGATCGAAGATCGCAGCGGGGAACCGAACCACCTATCGCACATCCAATCATCGCCCCTCTTTTACCTTCCCGATGGGCTTGTGTTCAAAGGGAGCGCGCTCCGGGCCGCACGGATCAACAGTGATGGTCTTCGCGGAGATGTCGAAACGCATACTTTTATCATACACCCAGACGGCCCCGCCCGATTCTCGTTGCCGGTGGTGTCATTGGTCACCGATGAGCATGCTTTGTTCGACTATCATGAGGGGATTTATGTCCCGGGCTTCTACTACGACGAGTACTACGATCCCCAGGTCGATTGGTACAACCGGATCGGCAACTACACCCAGCGAGGAGACGACTGGGAACGACCGGCCCACATCCAGTTCTTCGAGCCAAACGGCACGATAGGATTTTCTCAGAATATCGGCCTTCGCACCCACGGCGGCGTCACGCGTTCCTTCCGCCGCAAGTCGCTGCGTGTGTATGCCCGGAGTGAGTACGGGCAATCAAGGATCGAGTATCCTCTGTTTCCCGGTGACTCACAGACAGCGTTCAAGCGACTGATCCTGCGTAACAGCGGCAACGACTATGAACGCACTATGTTCCGTGATGCCTTCATTCAGGACCTCGTCAAGGATACAGGAGTCGCTACCCAGGGCCACCGCCCGGCCATCGTGCTGATCAACGGCGAGTACTGGGGCATCCACAATATCCGTCAACGCTTCGACAAGCACTTTCTCGAACTCCGCAAAGGCGTAGATCCGGAGAATATCGACTATCTCACGAACAACGCAGAGGTTGAGGAGGGCGACAATATCCACTTCCTTGAGACTTATGACTATCTTCTCAACAACGACATGTCCGATCCGATCCATTACGAATACGCTCGCAGCCGGATCGACATCGAGAACATGACCACCTATTTCTCGATCGGGCTCTTCATCGCCAACAGCGACTGGCCGCAGAACAACATCGATTACTGGCGATCACGCACCCCGGATGGCCGGTGGAGATGGTTGCTATACGACACGGATCTTTCTTTTAACTACGGGCTATTCGCCAACCAGCCAAACTTCGACGCCGTGAACCGAGTAGTCAATGAAATGACCCACCGCAATGCGCGGCTCTTTCAGAGGCTTCTCCTCAATGACGAGTTCCGTGGCGAGTTCCTCAACCGTTCCGCGGATCTGATGAACGCGGAACTCTCGGTCGACAATATGTCTCATCGCCTCGATCAGTTCCGAGACATCTATGCCCCCGAGATCGGCGAGCATATCAGCCGCTGGAGGGCACCGGACAGCGTCGATGAATGGAACGATACGATGATCCACCGTATGCAGTTGTTCATCGACAACCGCGCCGACTCGCACCGCCAGCACCTGGCGGACGCGATGGGTGTTTCGGGCCTTGCAAACCTAGAACTGGTCGTTCCGTTCCCGTACCGTGGCACGCTCACCGTGAACACAATCGCCTTACCGCCCGGGACAGCCGAATGGGCGGGGGTCTATTTCGACGGTGTTGCGGTGCCTATCAGCGGCTCACCGGCTAAGGGATATCGGTTTGCGGGGTTCGAAGAGATCGAACCCATGCCCGCAGACGATACCGTGCATTGGTTGCCCAGCGGCGATCAGTCGCTGACCGCGAAGTTTGTGTGCGAGGCGGACATGAACGCGGACGGAGCCGTAAACTTCTTCGATATCTCCGAGTTCCTCACCGCCTTTGCCAACGGAGATATGCTCGGAGACTTCAACGGGGACGGGCAGTTCAACTTCTTTGATATCTCAGAGTTCCTGCAGAGCTACCAGGGCGCATGCCCGTGAACAGTACAACGCGTCATACACCAGATCGAAAGAGCACACATATGGAGCACGACGAGAACCGCGAAAAACGAAGCCAGAAGATCGCCCGTGAATCGCCTGAGGGCACGCCGGCTCACCCACGCCTGACCAGCGGCGGACTCATGGGGATCATCCTTATCACCCTGCTTCCTCCGGTTGCGATCGCCATCGCCGTTTATTATCTTTTTGGTCCGAACCTGGCCATGATGGCCCTGGTCGTCGGGCTTGTCGTCTGCTTCCTGGCCAATCCCGCTGTCTGGGCAACCTTCTTCCGAGCCCGCGAGCGGCATGAAATCGATGATCGACAGTGAGCCACTTGATCGCCGACTTTGCAGAACCCTCGGGCACGCTCAATTTTTTCGACATCTCCGAGTTCTTGCAGTTTTACACCAGTGGTTGCCCGTAATGAACTGATACTTCCTCGGTATCGCATTTCCCCAGTTCTTCAAGCGTCGGAAAATATAATCCTCCACGCTCGGGATCTGTGGACTTGAGCACCGTCTCCCGGAGCCCGTCCCACTGGATCAGGTCGATCGAACCGTCGGCCCTCTCGACCAGGGCGTTGCAGTTGGCCAGGTCCGTCCAGCAGCCCGAGTTGAGATAGGCAGGACCATCGCCATCCGGGGCACCGAGCTTGATCTCCGGGTTGTGGATATGCCCGCAGATGATCCCGTCGTAGCCGTGCTCGCGGGCGTAGTGAAGGGCACTCTCCTCGAAGTTCCCGATGATCATGGTCGCCTTCTTTACCTTCAGCTTGATGAACTTGGAAAGCGACCAGTACCGCATCCCCAGCAGCCGCCGGATGCGGTTGAAGACGCGGTTGAGCCAGATGGTCAGCTCGTATCCCCGATCGCCGAGCTTGGCGACCCACGGGGCGGCCCGGGTAACCAGGTCGAACTGATGGCCGTGGAGGACCAGATACCGTTTGCCGTTGGCCGTGGTGTGCCCGAGTTTCTCGGCGAGCCGGATATTGCCAAGGTCGCGTGCCTCGCCGTCGTGAAGGAAGTGCATCAGGAACTCATCGTGGTTGCCCACGGTGAAGCAGACCTCGCACTCTTTCCGGGCGAGCTTAAGGATCCGCTGAACCACATCGATGTGTTCTTGTGTATTGCGGGCCTTGAGCAGACCGGCCTGTTTCCAACGCCAGATGTCGATGATGTCGCCGTTGAGATAGAGCCGGTCGAACTCGTTGTGCTTGAGAAAGCTGTAGATCCGTTCCGCCTCGGCCTTCTTGCTGCCCAGGTGAAGGTCCGATATCCAGCATGCCCGGTATCGCATGGTGTGCCCGCCTGTTGTTTCCGGGTTCCCGAGATCGTCCGTGACCAACGAAACCCAGTATCGACAAGAGGATACACGATGAAGGACCGTGATCGCGCCCACTCCGCAGCATCTCATAGAATCTTCACAACCTGCCCACCTCGGAGTTTCTGCAATCGGCACGACCCGCCCTAAGCGCTGGCTCGTGGCCGTGCTGGCCCACGAGCCGGCATTTCGGGGTATGTTTCCCACAATTTCGGCCCGCAGTGCAAGCGGTTTCTGGTATGGTGGGCCCTGTCCACGACCGAATCGGAGTCTCTTCCAATGCCCCACCGCCTCGCCGGCCGCCCGGCCGCAACGCCCGCTGCCCGTTCAGCATTCACGCTCATCGAACTGCTCGTGGTGATCGCGATCATCGCGCTGCTGATCGGGATCCTGCTGCCGGCGCTCGGGTCCGCCCGCGCAACAGCCCGCAAAACGGTCTGTATGTCGAACATGCGCCAAATCGGCCTGGCCAACCAGTTATACGCCCAAGACTTCAACGGGCAATCGATGCCGACGGGCATCTTCGAGACGACGCGTGGGCCGCGGAATGCGCGGGGCGATCTGAACACGATGAACTGGGCGTACATGTTCAACCGGTTCGGGACTATCCGCAAGGGCGCGGGGATCCTGCTGGATTATGTCGACAACGCGGCGGAGATCGTCGAATGCCCCACGAACCAGCGCCGCGATGCGCACGGCATCACGGACGACCCTGATGATTTTCGGCTGGGACAGATCTACGGAGACGGTGAGGTCAACTTCGACTACACACTCAATGCGCCGGCGCAAGGGGCTAAGGATTCGGTGGACTTCGATGTGTGGTATTTCAACGAGCCGCAAACCGGCGGCCCGGTGATCGATGACCGTGCGTTTGCTTCGATGGTCGATGACGGGATGGCCGTGCGGATGGAGGGGCTGCCGCTGGTCATCGAGGAGAGTTCGTGGTGGTACAACAACCACGGCCCCCAGGGTGTCACCGACGGGGCGTGGGGCAACTACGACCAGTGGACGACGCGGCACGACGGCGGCGGGGCAACCTTCTATCAGGACGGGCATGTAGCCGTGTTCACGCCCCCGGCCGGGTATATCAATGACGATCCCAACGAGCCGAACGGCGGCTCGGGATTCCACTCGTGGAACATGTATGTGCGGACCTTCCACCGCGGCGACTACTTCCGCATGGCGGATATCGCCGATGCCCAATCCAATGCAAGAGGCGGGCTGAACCCCGGTTATGGCGCGATCAACCACCCCCGGCGGTATCGGTGACTCAGCACCGATTACGCACCGGGGAGCGAAACACCGTGATCCTCAAATGCCTTCCGGATCGGACCCAGGCGATGCTCGAAGTTCTTGTATCGTTGGCGTGAACTGGTGTAAATCCGTTGCCGGACCTGCTCGCTTGATGCGGTCGTAACGGTTCGCTCTTCCCTGTGGAAGGCCATGCACGCATCGTCCCAGGGCAACCCGATGAAATCCAGCAGACGCTCGGTCTGCCCCAGCTGATCGGCGATGACCTCCTCGTACTCGACATCGAGGATGGGAATGGTGCAGACCTCGTGCCAGTGGGCCATGTACCGCTCGTAGATCGAATAGAAATGAGCGAAGTGCGCCGGGCTGTATGAGTACGCATGCGCGTTGACGCCCTCAAAGTCCAGCAGATAGCAGCTGATAAAGGTGTCCAGCGGATGACGCTTGCAGTGGACCACCCGGGCGTTGGGGAAGAGCTGTTCGATCAGCCCCAGGTGCTGGATGTTCAGCGGCAGCTTGTCGGTGATGCGCTCGGGCTTGCCGCCGCCGCGCGTGTCCTTCTTGGCCTGCTTCTCCATGTCACGGAGGATCTTGCGGGCCGTGCGGTCCACGGTCGCAGGCTTGAGGGCCGCGACGACCCCGGCCAGATCCGGCTGTTCCGGCGTGGGAGAGGCGATCTCATCGGCCGCCGCGAAGATGTTGATCAGTTCGCCCGCGCCGTAGGCCTTGGGGTGTGCGGCGATGATCTGTTCGATCAGCGTCGTGCCCGAACGGGGCATGCCGACGATAAAGACCGGCTGCTCGGATGTTACCTTTGATCGAGCCAGTTCCGGCATCCGCTCGGCCGACCACGCCCTCAGCCGGGCCTCACAGAGTTCCTCGCGGGCATCATGGTCATAATGGTCGCCCCGCAACTCGGCCCCCCGCGCGGCCGCGTCATAGGCCTCATCGTACTGCTCGGTCTGGTTATACAACCCGGCGAGCACATAGAAATGCGATGCGGTGACGATCGGATCCGCATGAACCGTTTCCGTGAAGGGAAGCAGGACCTCGATGCCGCGCTCCGGCTCATCGATGACGCCGCAGAGCGAGGCGTACACCCGGACCATGTGCTCATCCCGCTCGCCACCCGCGATCAGCGGCTCAAGCAGCCCGTGGGCGGCCCGGGGGTCGTTGTTGTATCGCAGGATCATGGCCTTATGGACCACGAAAGTGAGGTTCTGCGGCTGCAGTTCGATGGCCCGGTCGATGTGCTCGAAGGCAGACTCCGGGTCGTCTAGCCGGTTGAAGACCTCGGCGATCTTGGCATGAAAGGCCGCCTCGTCGTCCTTGAGATTCAGGGCTTTGCGGAGGTTTTTTCGGGCGTCCTCGAACTGCCCTAGCCCGGCGTAGGCATTGCCCAACCCGTAGTAGCCAAACGGCCATCGGGAGTACTTCGAGACAATCTCGCGATTGAGCGGCAGCGCGTGGGTGAACATCCCCTGCTCCTGCAACTGCTCGGCCTGACGGAACGCGGAATGGGCGGCTTCGACGGTTTCGTTCTGACCAAACAAGCTCATGGACCAGTGTAGTCACTTTCGATGCACGGCGACCAACTTCGCCCTTTCATCGTTTTCCAGCCGCCTTCGTGGCCTTGTCGGATTCCCGGATCAACTTCTTGAGCGTCGGCAGATGGATGTAGTCCAGCGATGGGATATTGAGACACGATTTGCCGGCTTTGTATTTACCAAGCTCCTCCAGCAGTCGCTCCCGGCTCTCAAATGAGCCCATCAGGTACACCGATAACCCCTGCTTGCGCGAGGAGAAACCGACCGTGAACCAGTTGTGCTCTTTGCCATCGGCCGTGCTGTAGCTTGTGCGGCCGAAACCCGCGATCGCCGGCCCGTACATCGAGCCCTCATCGCCAGTCATGGTCCGCATGATCTCGCAAAGCGTAGAACACTGCGATCTGCGCGGCTCATCCAGCGAACCGAGGTAGTCATCAACTGCGACATCTGTCACGGTGGTTTTGGGTTCCGCCATCGAGCAACTCCTTATGGTCTATAAGAGCATACCACATGCACACCGCGATGCCCCATAACACGATTTGAACCGAATTTCGGGCGTTTTCGGCCCATCATGACGCCCCCTACGCTTTTATTGAACCGAGAAACCGGCTATGCTAAGGCTTCTCATCGCCGCCGTCCTGAACCGATTTCAGGGCCGAACCCCGCTTCTCCCGGAGTTACCCTTGAAATATACCCTGTCTATTGCACTCGCTGTCGGTCTCGCCTGCTTGCCCGCGGCCGCTGAGGATCCCTGGGCACCCCCGGCCGGGTTCTACGACGGGGCCACCGCGACGGGTATCGCCCTCAAACTACAGCTCACCGGCGTGATGAGCAGCGGGCATTTCCAGCGCAACTACGGGCTCTACAGGAACATGTCGGTGATCATCGACGCGGACCCGGACACCGCGGGCAACATCCTCCTGGTATACAACCGCGCCAGTGTCAGCGGGAACTGGGACAGCGGCTCCACATGGAACCGCGAGCATGTATGGCCTCAGAGCCGCCAGCCCGGGAGCGTGAGCAACTCCTCCACCGGCAACCTGGGCGACCCTCACGCCCTCCGCCCCTCTAACCCGAGCAACAACAGCTCCCGCGGGAACAAGCCATTCGGCGGCGCCGATGTCTTCGGCCCCAACCGTAGCCTGGGAACCTATTACTTCCCCGGAGATTTCGACAAAGGCGATATCGCCCGCAGCCTCTTTTACTCCGATACCCGCTACACCTCCAACGGCCTCTCGCTGGTCCACGGCAACCCCAGCGGAAACCAGATGGGCGACCTGGGCGCATTGCTGGCGTGGCACTACCTGG
>JBBDKK010000195.1:0-12589 GCA_040879395.1 Phycisphaerales bacterium | reverse complement strand
CGGGGCGGCGCTGGGCCTGAGCAAACGCACCCTCCAGCGGGCACGCGAAACGATGGGCCTGGTCGTCACCAAGAAGGGCATGCACTACTACTGGTCCCGCAGGCCCACCCCCGAGGACGCGATGCTCATCCGCGAGAGCGTGGAGACCGACGGGTCGGACATCGAGCGTGCCAACTTCGGCCGCGACGGGATGTTCTGAGCTCAGGTTGCCAGCTTGCCAAGCCCCGGGGGGACCGGGTTTGGCAACCTGAATCCGGGTTTCTGGGCCAGAAACGAGGTTGCCGAGCCGTTACGGGTACGGGCTTGGCAACCTGAGCCCCGATCGGGCTTCATGGACCGAGTGACATGGACCGAGTGACAGGGACCGGGGTGCCACGGTTTGATCCGCCGCAGGCGGACAAGCCGTGTTCTCCGGATAACCTGGGCGTGCATCGCGCGGACCGCGCCAGGGTGACAGACCCGGTCCCACGGGGTTGGCAGGCTGGCAAGCTGAGGATGAGCCGCTTGCTGTAGCTGCGCGTAGGCAGCGCACCCGGCCGCTGGGTCGGTGCTGGAGGTGGGCGAACTCGCGGGCGATGGAGTTGGGGTGGAAAAATAGGGAGGGCGCGCGAAACGACATTATGTGCGCGCGTGGGTTCGGTATACCCCTCCCTCGGACAAACTGCGGAACGGTTGCCGCCACCTAATGGACGCGCGGGGCGAGACGCCTGACTTGTGATCAACCCTCAGGAAAGGACACTGTAAGGCCTGGAAAGAATGTGGTGATTGGGTTCTTCGCGGGCTCGTCGGTACCCGTTGCCGACCTCGCCTGATTGGCCAGTTCGCTTTGCACAACTTCAATTTGAGGCACTAGTGTATAGATGCTGCTCATATTCATCTCGATAGTGCGAAAATCTTTCGTATCGAATGGAAGCTTGTCACCCTTGCGCACAATTTGTATACATGGTCTCGCGATAACATGCCTAAGACTTAGTTCATAAAACACATTTGGATTTGAGTAGCTGAGGTCAGCAACCACTAGCCCTGACCGAAGGACATACTCTATCACCTGCGACGTAATCATACCCGGCTTCGCGATCTTGTCTGCTCTGATAACCTGAAATCCAAGCTTGGCAATCGCCGGCTCTATCAGATGATTGAAAATAAGATCCGCGTGCTGGCGCTCCTCACTCCCATCCTCACCGATTGGAGTCACAACGAAGCATGTCTTCGACCAGTCAGTTGATTTCGCGATCTCCTTGCTGCCTGCATGATCCATGGCCTTTCTCTGCGCCGCAACATCATTAAGCAACTCTATGGCCGGCAACTCTTCGATCGCGTGGTCGATCGACAATAATCTTTCAGCGCCAGCGATCTGCGTGAGTATCCCCAAGAACTTGGCATTGCCGATGAAGGCGTCTACGCATTCATCGATACGCTCTGTCTCTCCACTCTCACGTAGCGCATCAGCGAGGACGGACTTTGAGGGAAGCTTATTCCCAGAGAATTTGTCGTAAAGGGCCTTGAAGGGGGCAACGCCACTGATGGCAAGCTCGAACCTTGCCCTCAATCTATCTTTTGCCCCGACCTCATCTGATGTCGCCTTGTACCCGAGTTCAGTTAGCTCGAGGTATTCGGCTTGATAACCTCCGGATGTAAGCCCATATTGGTTAGACGCAGTAATGAGGTCTCGGCTTGCGCTGCTATCAGGGGACTTGCCCAGATGCTCAAAGAGCGTCAGCTTTCGAACCTTTTCGCCAGCGGCGCAATCTTGGATTCCCTTTCCAAGAACTAGCGATTCCTCAAAAGTCAAAGAGGGAAAGCTTCGGCGTGTACGTGATCTTGAACCAGCAGAGGCTTTCGCATCTGTCGCTTTCTTCTCAGTTTTCTTCTTAGCCACTTTCTTCTTGGTCTTCTTCTTTGCCATATTAACTCGCAGTCTTCATCACTATTGCTCAGTCCTTGAAATATCGGAGAGGCCAGAACAATAAATTTTGCAACTCTAGTCGTACTCCCAAGTGAATACTACCGCAAGTTCTTGGCGGCTTAGAGATCGGCCAAGCAATGCGATCGCGATCTTCTGTGCAGCGGCCTCCATTTCTGCCCGCCCGCGATGTGCTTGAGGGGTATGAGCGTGCTCCCAATCGGGATCATGATCGGTGTAGTCGTAGACCGAATCAACCAAGTCTCGCAGAGCATAACACCAGTCTTCATCAGACGGCATTTATAAGTTCCCCCGCCGCTCCTGCTCCAGTTCAAGCGATTCGAACAGCGCCTTGAAGTTCCCCTTCCCGAAGCTCTGGCTACCGCGGCGGCAGATGATCTCGATGAAGAAGGTCGGGCGGTCCTGGAGGGGCTTTGTGAAGAGCTGCAGGAGGTAGCCCTCGTCGTCGGCGTCGACCAGGACGCCGAGGTTCTTGACGCGTTCGTGGTCTTCGCGGACCATGTCGTGGCCGTGCTCCTTGAGCATGGTGTTGACGCGGTCCCAGACGATTTCGTAGTAGGTGTCGGGCATATTGAGGAAGTCGACACCCCGGCGGCGGAGTTCGGCGACGGTGGCCAGTTCGTCGTCGGTGCGGAAGGCCAGGTGCTGGACGCCGGGGGTCATGTTGTGCCATTCCAGGTATTCCTGGATCTGGGATTTCTTGAGGCCCTCGGCGGGCTCGTTGATGGGCATCTTGATGAGGTTGTTGCCGCTGGCCATGACCTTGGACATGAGGGCGGAGAACTCGGTGGAGATGTCGGCATCGTCGAAGTGCTTGAACATCGCAAAGCCCATGACATCCTCGTACCACTTGACCCAGTGGTTCATCTTGCCCTCTTCGACATTGCCCACGAGGTGGTCGACGAACATGAGGCCGCAGGGATGCTTCTCGTTGTAGTCGTTGAGCGGTGAGTCGATCTTGCGGAAGGTGGGCATGAAGAGCCCGCCCTTGCGGAGGTTTTCGTGGGCGTATTCGCCGGATCTGGAGACGAAGGTATGGATCATGCGGCCGTAGGCCTTGATGGAGGCGACGGTGACGCTGCCCTTTTCGTCCTCGATGGTGCGTGGGGCCTGGGCCGATTCGCCGCCGTTGGCGACTGCCTGGTTGTAGGCGGCCTCGGCGTCGTCGACGGTGAGTGCGACTTCCTTGATGCCGTCGCCGTAGAGCTTGACCTCCTCGGCGGCGGGGTGCTTGTCCGTCAGGGGGGTGGTGAGCAGCAGGCGGATGTTGCCCTGGGTGAGCAGGTAATCGGCCTCGGTGCGTGATCCGGTGGTGAGGTCTGAGATCTGGTCGATGCGGAAGCCGAAGGTGTGGGCGTAGAAATAGGCGGCCTGCTTGGCGTTCCCGACATAGAAACGCACATGATCGACATCGATCAGTTGCAGCGGGTCCGCGGAAATCGCCGGCTTGGTGGTTGAAGCGGTGGTCATGACAATGATCCTCGTTGTTCTCTTGGGCGGTCAGGGGCCGGTCTTTTCCCTCGCGGGTCATCCGGCGGGAGCCCAGGTCCCGTATGGATGATTCTATCCGAACAAACCCTGCCCGGACAAGGAAATATCCCCGCTTGCGGAGACGGAGGGCGTCGGTTGGCAGCTCAAAGATGAAAAGACCCCTCCGTCACACAGGCGCGTGACACCTCCCCGCGGGGGCGCGGGGAGGGGGCTCAGTCGGTGGATTCGCGGAATCCTGACGCCGGGTCGCCCATCCGCAGGATGCTGACGGTGCTCTGGGCCAGGAGCGTTCCCAGCGGCTTGCCGGCCACCAGCAGCACCGCGTCGCCGTCCTCGGTCACGCCCTCGGAGCGGATGAGCATCTCGACCATGTCGGTCCAATCCGACAGGCGGCCGGATGGGGGTGGCTGGGTGAAGATGGGGGTGACGCCGCCGAAGAGGGCCATGCGGCGTGAGGCCATGGCCGAGGAGGTGTAGCCGTAGATGGGGACGCGGAAGTTGTGCTGGCTGAGGTAGCGGGCCATGCCGCCGGCCTCTGACCACACGGCGATGGCCTTGGCGTTGAGTTCCTGGGCCATGTACCAGACGCCCTTGGCCAGGGCGGCGGAGCGGAAGGGGTATTCCTTGAGGTCCGACGGGCCGCCCTGGGGGAGCAGGATGTCGTCCATGCGGGCCTCGGTGACTTTGATGATCCGCTGCATGGTCTCGACGACGACATCGGGGTGGGCGCCGACGGCGGTCTCGCCCGAGAGCATCACGGCATCGCAGCCGTCGAACACGGCGTTGGCGACATCGGATGCCTCCGCGCGTGTGGGCGAGGCGGCGGTGATCATCGTTTCGAGCATCTGCGTTGCAACGATGCACGGCTTGCCCAGCGAGTTGCACTTGGCGAGGATGTACTTCTGGATGACGGGCACCTTGGCGACATCCATCTCCACGCCCAGATCGCCCCGGGCGACCATCACCGCGTCGGTTGCCTGCAGGATGTCGTCGAGGTTGGCGATGGCCTGGGGTTTTTCGATCTTGGCAACGACGGGGATGGAGGTGTCGATGTCTTTGTGCCGCGATACATGCTCTTCCGGCTTCCACTCGTCGAGCTTGGCCTTGAGTTCGCGGATCTCGACCGAGGAGCGCACAAAGGAGAGGGCGAGGTAGTCGAGCTGCTTCTCGGCGGCCCACTTGGCGCATTTCCAGTCTTTCTCGGTGATGGCGGGCATCGAGAGGTCGGACTCGGGCAGGTTGATGCCCTTGGCGCTGGTGATACGCCCTCCGACGGTCACGCGGCAGCGGAGCCACTCGCCGGGTTCGCCTTGCACCGCGAGCATGCGGATCGCACCGTCGTTGATCAGCACGCGCTGGCCGGGGAGGACATCGGTGTAGAGGGCATCGAAGGTCGCCCCGAAGGTGGGTATGCGTTCGATGATGGCGGCGTCGCCCTGTCCGCGCCGGAAGATGATGTCATCGCCGGGGTGGACGATGATCCCCCCGCCGTCGAACAGGTCGGGAACGATCCCGACGCGCATCTTGGGCCCCTGCAGGTCGCCCAGGATGGCTACGCACCGACCCGAGTTGTCGATGGCCCTGCGGACGCGGGTGAGGCGCTCTTCCATGTCGTCGAGCGTGCCGTGGGAGAAGTTGAGGCGGAAGACGGAGACGCCTGCTTCGATCAATTTTTGGAGCATCTCATCGCTGTCGGACGCGGGGCCCAGTGTGGCGACGATCTTGGCGTGGGCCGGCCGGTTGAGATCGTTCTCCATCCAGACGGGTGCTTGGCTGTGGGGGGTCATGCATTCGCTCCGCGCGAGATTCGGGGGCTTCTTCTATCGGCTGGTCGGGTACGCTTCTCAAGCATATCCCGGTTCCCGCAACTGAGCATCCACTTTCGCGGCAGGGCAACGGGGATTGTCGTGTTTGGGATCGCGTGGCGGGGATCGGTACAATAACCCATGATGATTCATGAAAAACCTGTCGCCATCATCACCGGCGCCGGCAGCGGAATCGGGCGTGCCGTGGCGAAGCGCCTGTCGACCCGCGGCCCGGTGGTGCTCGTCGGACGCCGCGCCGATCCACTGAAGGAGACGGGCTCGATGCTCGGCACCGAGGGCGAGGACTGGATCGCCGTGCCCGCCGACATCGACGCAGCGGAGGACCGGGAGCGCATCATCGAGCGGACGATCGACACCTTCGGCCGCCTCGATTATCTGATCAACAACGCGGGGCTGGGGACCTGCGCGCCGCTGGGCGAACTCAGCGAGCGGCAGATCGCCGATCTCATCAGCGTGAACCTCACCGCCCCGATCCTGCTGACCAGACTGGCTCTGCCGCATCTGCTCGATCGGGGTGGTTGCGTGGTGAGTATCGGCTCAAGGTCGGCCGAGGACCCGTTTCCCGGGCTGGGGGTGTATGGCTGCGCCAAGGCGGGGCTGGAAGGGCTCGCCCGCTGCATCGCCAACGAGTACGGCGACCAAGGCATCCGGGCCTACACCATCCACCCCGGCGCGGTCGAGACGGCGATGCTGCGCTCGATCGTGGATGAAGAGACGCTCCCGGGCGATATGGTGCTCGGGCCCGACGACATCGCCGCCCAGGTCGAACGCTTCGTGCTCGGCCAGCACGACGAGCCCAGCGGGTCTGCGGTGGTGGTCGCCAAGAATTGATCCCGCCTGCTCCTTCCCCGCCCCTGCGGGCAAGGTGGCACGCGTCTTCGCGTGACGGATGGGGTCTTGGATAAGTTCTTGTGCGTTGGGTGCCCTGCTTCACTCGCGCAGCGATGAAGCAGGAACCGGGAGTATTCGAAGTCCTGCTTTGCTCTTCGGGTCAATGCAGGGCACCTGGCCTGGGCTGATCACTCACCCGCAATATACGATATCGCCGTGTGTACTGATTTAGTCTTCATGAATGTGAAGAGGTAGAATCATCAATGATGCCGAGTTTTACACAAATCGAAGAGCAGTTGATCCTTGATTATGCAGTCAAGCGCATCTCGAAAGAAGATTTCGTGCATCGGTTTCCGCGATCCTTGGATACACCACACGAACTCGTCCGGTGTTTGTTGGCCCCTTGTGTTCATGGCGGCGAACCGAAAGATGTTGAACTGGTGATGTTGCTTGGCTTTGTACTCGAAGTCTTTGACGAATCCTTTGCCCCGCTGCTCGCAGAGTTACTGCTCGCGGACCATCACAACAGACACGAAGATATCGCGAAGGAACTCCAGACGCTGCGTGTACCATCCACATTGGATGCCCTGGTCAAACGCTGCGAAACTGTGCCACCGTGGCCGGCGACGGTTGACGGCGGCGCTGCAGTTTTCCGTAAATGTGTGTGGGCAATCCGAAGAATCGGAACTGAAGAAGCGTGGCATGCACTTAAGCTACTGACTCAAAGCGAGTTCGAATCTGTGAGTCAATACGCCCAAAAGCATCTGGATTCTTGGAAGCCTTATTAGAAGACGAAACGCGAACGAAGCTGATCTCTCACTCCCCGGGGATGTATGAGATCGCGCCCTCCAGGGGCGAGCTGGCCGTGGCGTAGAGCTTTTTGGGGATTCTCCCGGCCAGGTAGCTCTGCCGACCCGCCTCGCACGCCTTGCGCATGGCGTGGGCCATCATGACGGGGTTACTCGCGTGGGCGATGGCGGTGTTGAGCAGGACGGCGTCGGCCCCCAGCTCCATCGCGTAGGCCACATCGCTCGCGCTGCCCACACCCGCGTCCACCACCACCGGGTATCCGGGGTCGTTCTCCTTGAGCAGCTCCAGGCACAGAACGATATTGTTGCTGTTGAGGATCCCCTGGCCCGAGCCGATGGGCGAGCCGGCGGGCATGACGGCCGCGGCCCCGGCGTCCTTGATCCGCTTGGCGCTGATCGGGTCGTCGCTGGTGTAGCAGAGCACATCGAAGCCGTCGGCGACGAGTGTTTCAACGGCTCGGAGCGTGCCGACGGGGTCGGGCAGGAGGGTCTTTTTATCGCCCAGGACTTCGAGCTTGACCCAGTTTGCCCCGGGGTTATTGATCTGATCAAGCAGCTCGCGCCCCAGCCGCGCAACACGGACGGCGTCCTCGGCGTCGAAGCACCCGGCGGTGTTGGGGAGGATGGTGTAGCGTTCAAGATCGATGTAGTCCAGCAGCGACTTGCCGTCCTCGTTGAAGAGCCGCTCGCGGCGGACGGCGACTGTGATGACCTGCGAGCCCGAGGCATCGAGGGCGTCTTTCATCAACTCCATGCTGGCGTATTTGCCGGTGCCGACGAGGAGGCGGGAATCGAATGTGCGGCTGGCGATGGTGATGGGCGAAAGGCCGGGTTCGGTGGAAACAGTCATCTTCATGCTTCTATGATAGCGCTGAGACTCGATTCAGTGCCGCATTCCGGGCACTTTGCGAGCCCTTGCGTGTCGTAGGCACAGTGCTCGCACAACCCGTTGCCACGGCGTGCGCGTCGGATCAGCGTGCATACGCCCAAGTAGATGCCCACGACCACGATCCATACCGGGAGCGCGTAAATGATCGGGTTCAGGATGAGACCCGCGGCGTGGTAATGCCGGTGCACCGGTCCCTGCATCCCCCCGCCGAGCTTCAAAGAATCGCCCCACCACTCGATTGCACGAGTGCGTTCACTCCGAACGACGAACGGCTTCCCGGTTTGTCGAACGATGTCATCCACACGCAAACGGGCGTTGGCCTGCCCTGATTCGGTATCGGGCGCAGCTTCTATCGGCGTGTACAGGATAAACTCGTCGCTGAGGCCTTCCCATCCATACACATAGGTATGAACAGATTCTTTTGGAAACTCGATATCGAGGAGTTCCCGTGGCCATGGCGGAGCTGTTGGAGATTCGACAATCGTCGAGCCGGGTGATCGCAGCCAATGCAACGACTTGTCCAGGATGTACAGGTTCAGACCAACCCCGAGCGCCAGCAGGACCACCAGCGAGACGATCATGAACCGTGCTGGTTTGCCGATGCGTCTCACGCGTGCGCTTCTGCCGTGCTCTGCACATGCAGTTCCTTGAGCTGCTGTGCATCCACGGTGTTGGGGGCCTCGCACATCAGGTCCTGGCCGGTCATGGTCTTGGGGAAGGCGATGACTTCGCGGATGTTCTCGGTGCCGATGAGGTGCATGACCAGGCGGTCGAGGCCGAAGGCGATGCCGCCGTGGGGCGGGGCTCCGTAGCTCAGCGCGTCGAGCAGGAAGCTGAACTTCTGGCGGGCCTGCTCGGGGCTGAGCCCCAGCAGCTCGAACACCTTGGACTGCACGGCCTGGTCGTGGATACGGATGGAGCCGCCGCCGATTTCTGAGCCGTTGCAGATCATGTCGTAGCCGTCGGACAGGATCGATTCCACGGCGTCGATGTCCGCGATGTCCGCCTCCATGAGGCGCTGGGCCTCGGCCTTGGTGGGCGCGGTAAAGGGGTGGTGAAGGGCGTAATAGCGGCCCGACTCGGCATCGTGCTCGAACATGGGGAAGTCGTAGACCCACAGGAAGTTCCACTGGTCCTCGGGGATGTAGCCGTGCTCCTTGGCGATCTTGAGGCGCAGTTCGCCCAGGGCCTTGGTGCACACGGCGTAGGAGTCGGCCCCAAAGACCACGGCGTCGCCGTTCTCAAGGCCCAGCCGCTCGATGAGTTCGTCCTTGATGTCGGTGAGGAACTTGGCGATGCCTGTCTGGAACTCGCCGTCGACAAGCTTGACCGTTGGAGCGCCCCCGGCCCCGAACTGGGCGACGAAGGGGTTGAAGGCGTCGGACACCTTGCGGCTGAACTTCTCGGCCCCGCCGGGCACACGGATGGCCTTGACCACGCCCCTGGGCTTGGCCAGCGCGTCGGTGAACACCCCGAAGCCGGTCTTGGGGGCCAGGTCCGAGATATCGACGAGTTCGAGCCCGAAGCGGGTATCGGGCCGGTCGATGCCGTAGCGGTCCATCGCTTCGCGGTAGGTGAGGCGGGGGAAGTCGGCCAGTTCGACGCCGAGGACCTCCTTCCAGAGCACCTTGGCGAAACCCTCCATGATCGAGAGGACCTGTTCGCGCTCGACGAAGCTCATCTCCAGGTCGATCTGGGTGAACTCGGCCTGGCGGTCGGCTCTGGGGTCCTCATCGCGGAAGCACTTGACGATCTGCAGGTAGCGGTCGGTCCCCCCCACCATCAGGATCTGCTTGAAGAGCTGCGGCGACTGGGGCAGGGCGTACCACATGCCCTCCTGGTTGCGCGAGGGCACCAGGAAGTCGCGGGCCCCCTCTGGCGTCGAGCGGCACAGCACGGGCGTCTCGACCTCGATAAAGCCGTGCTCGTCGAAGTAGTCGCGGGTGAGCTTGGTGATGCGGTGGCGGGTGCGGAGGATGTGCTGCATCTTTGGACGGCGCAGGTCGATGTAGCGATAACGCAGCCGGACCTCCTCGTTGGGCAGGTCCTTCTCAGTGGAGGGCATGAAGGGGAGCTTTTTGGTCTTGGAGAGCAGCTCCATGCCCGTGACGAGGACCTCGATCTGCCCGGTGGGGATCTTGTCATTGACCGATGCCCGCTTGCGGACCGTGCCGGTGACGCTGATGCAGTCCTCGTTGCGGAGCCGGTCGCCGGCTTCGAGCACCTCGGGGGTGCATTCCTCGGAATCGAACACCGCCTGCGTCACCCCGGCGCGGTCGCGGACATCGATAAAAACCAGCCCCGACCCGTGGCCGCGGAAGGCGTTGACCCAGCCGCAGAGGGTGACGGTCTGACCGATGTGGGATTCGTTGAGCTGGCTGCAGGTGTGCGTGCGCATTGGCGGGGCCCTTGTTGAGGGGTTCGGGGACGGCGAGATCGTGAGAAATCGGGATGGGATCATACTCCCCCCGGTGCGTTGGTCCACGAAAAAAGGCGTCCCCGGAGGGGCCGCCCTTGGTTGGTGAATGGTGCTGGGATGGCTGTCAGGCGGCCCGGGTGCGATCGATGCCCGCGCCCTCGATGATGTGCCCGGCGACCGTATCGAGCACCAGGGTCCAGTCCTGTTCAAGATTCGGCGTCCAGGTGTAGCCTGAGACCTGGGCCACGGCCTTGAGCATGCAGTCACGCACGAGCGGGTAGTGGGCCCCGAGTTCGGCGATGAGCGTATTGGACTCGCCGATCTGCCGCAGCGGGTCGCCGAGGTTTTCCAGGTCCTGGATATTTTTGGCCACCAGCAGCAGCGCGCCTGTCAGGTCGGACCTCTGGGTGCCGGGGTCGTCGGGGAACAGGGCACGCACCTCCGGGGCGGCTTGGAAGAGCTTGTCATAGAACGCGGCCACGAGCTTTTCGATCTGCGACTCGACGAGACTTAAGTTCATGTTCAGTCGCTCGATTTGTACGGGTGTCAACGGCATGGGATCTCCTCATCAGGGTGTGCCCACGCATCGGCCCAACCGGAGGGGGGATCAAGCGGAAATCTGTGATTTAATACGCGATATGGGGCGAAATGCTTTCTGGGGCCTTCCCCTTACCACGGCATGGGCTCGCCGGCGTAGTTCACGAACGATCCGCTCTGAGCGGGCTTGACGCCCTCGATCGTGTCCATGATGGAAGCCGCCGATTTATCGGGGGTCAGGTCCGCGCCCTTGCCGCCCATGTCGGTCTTCACCCAGCCGGGGTGGATGGCGATGCAGGTGATGCCCTTGGGCTTGAGCTGGTGGGCGATCGTCGCGTTGACCATATTGAGGGCGGCCTTGGATGTCCGGTATCCCAGGAAGCCCATCTGCCCCTTGCTCGCGTCGGTGATGCTTCCCAGGTTGCTGGTGATCTGTGCGACGATCTTGCGATCCGACGCGGCGAGATTGGTGACGAGAGCGCGGGTCAGCAGCAGCGGGCCCAGCGTGTTGACCCGGATGCTCCGCATGAAGGCGTCCTCGTCGAGCTTTTCGATCTCATCGCACTCGTGGAGGAAGATCCCGGCGTTGTTGACGAGGATGTCGATGGGCTCGTCGCCGAGTTTCTTCGCCAGGGCACCGACGGAATCGGCGGAATCGGTGTGCAGTTCTTCAACGCGCGACGCGACCGCCTTGAGTTCGTCGGCCTTGCCCGGCTCGCGGGCGGTGCCGATGACGGTCATGCCGCGATCGGCGGCGTGCCTGGCCATGGCGAGGCCGATGCCGCGGTTGGCGCCGGTGATGAGTATGGTGGTCATGGTGGGTATCTCCTGATTATTCGAGTCTATGCCCTTCTTGCCGCCGCTGGGCTTGCGGTGGTGGATGAGCGTGGCGAACTCGCTGGGGCGTGGCCGTAGACGACCGAAAACCGATCAAAGTCCACTCTATCGGCGTCAAAAGAGCCCCAATCGGGCGATTGAGGGTTGGCGGACACCCGTTTCCGTGGATAATGCGTGAAACCGCTCCGTGTTCTCTGCGGATAGGACAGCGACGCCGATTCCGGCGGGAAAGAAGCAGACATGACTATCAAGACGCTCCGGGTTGCCGCCCTGATCGTGGCATCCGCCGCCCCCCTCGCTCACGCCCAGCTCCTCGAGTATCCCGAGGGCGCGGAGATTCCCCGTTCGATGACGCTGACCGAGGAGGCCTTCATCAGGCTCAATCCGATCCGGGCGACTCAGTCTCGGGGGGCCGCGCCTTCCGGGCTTGTTCGAACGCCGGGCGAGTACGAGCGAACCGAGGGCATCATCATGGCTTGGGAGGGGTCGAGTTCGTGGAAGTTCATCCTCGCCCAGATGACCCGCGAAATCACCACGACAGGCGATGCCGAAGCGTTCATCTTCGTCGACTCCGCCTCCGAACGCACGAGCGCATCGAACGATATTGCAGCACTCGGCGCGGACATGTCCCGCGTCCGGTTTGAGATCAAACGCACCGATACGATCTGGGCACGCGACTATGGGCCACGCTACATCTTCCTCGGGTCTCAGCCCGATGGGACCGGCGGTGTGCGTGCGCTGGTTGACCACACCTACAACCGCCCGCGCCCCAACGACAACGCGCTGCCCTCCTACTGGGCGAGCGTTCGCGACGAGCCGTACTTCCTCATCCCCCTCGTGCATGGCGGGGGCAACTACCACCTTGAGACCGGCGGCCCCGCCGGTGTCGGTCACGCCACCGAGCTGATCAACAACGAGAACCCCGGGCTGACGCAGGAGCAGATCATCCAGCTCTGGAGGGACTACCAGAATCTCGATACCACGCTGTATGATCCGTACCCATCGTTCGTGGACAGCACCCAGCAC
>JBBDKK010000194.1:916-12864 GCA_040879395.1 Phycisphaerales bacterium | reverse complement strand
TCTGCGGTGTGATGCTCATGTGGACCGGCTCACGCACGGGGATGGGCATGACGGGGATCGGTGTAAGCGCTGTGCTTTACAGCCGCGCTGGCAAAGCGATCCTGCTGCTGCCGCTCGCGGGGCTTGTGGGTTACATCAGTGTGAAAGTCATGGTCGACATGTTTGGGCTCACCATGGGATTTGAGCGACTCACAAGCACCGAGGACACACGCGGTGATGCTTGGAGAGTTCTGATTCAGACCGGCATAGACAATGCTGTGGTGGGCGTGGGCACGGATGTCTCCGAGCGAAGTGAGAACAGTTGGCTCTACGGGATGGCGGCGTACGGCGTCGGCATGCTCGTCCTGCTGTTGATCTTCACGGCGGCGGCCACCATCGAGATTATGCAGTCCTTCAGAACCCGGTTCACGCTTCCGGGCGAGTACCGACCGTATATCGACGGCGTGATTGGCATCATGCTCATGTACTTCGCGGGCGCCGTGCTCGAGGGCTACATGGTTTCCCGTGTCTCGGCGACAATCTGCATTTTTATGGCCGCTTCCGTGGCCAACGCTCAGCTCCGGAGACTGGCCAAGGAGCAATACGGCCAGCTTGGTGAGTACGAGTATGGATACGAAGAGTACGCCGAGTACGCCGAGTACGATGACGGCCAATACCCCGACGAGTTACAGTACTGATCGAAACCGGCCCGAGGGAACCGACGAACCGTGTCAGTTCTTGTAACCCTCGATCGCACGCCGGTAAAAGGCCTCGAACTGCTCGATGATCTGATCCGGATGCAACCGATCGAAGATCCACTCGCGGCCCGCCCGGCCCCTGGTTTCGAGCCCCGCCTTATCGCTTGTGAGTATCAGGACCGCATCGGCGATCTCCCGGTCCTGCTGGGGACAGATCGTGGCTTGGCCCTGGCTCTCGAGTTCCGGCCAGGTGTCGACTCCCTTGGTCGTCAGCACGGTCGTCCCGGCGGCGAGCGATTCGTAGATCACAAAGCCGAAGTTTTCCTGGCTCGTGGGGAGCACGAAGAGATCGGCGGCCTGATAGAGCGAGATTTTCTTCTCGCCGACAACGAGGCCGAGAAATGCCACATGGTCTTCCAGATCCAGTTGCTTGGTGAGCGATTTGAGCCGCGCCTCATAATCCTTATCACCATCGCCGGCGATGAGCAGGCGATGGGGCGTGCCCCGCTCCCGCAGGATATTCACCGCTTTGATAAGGTGCTCGACACCCTTCTTGTAATGCAGCCGCGAGAGGTACAGCAGCACCGGCTCACCGGTGTCAAAGAATGGGAACGCCTCGCGGGCGAGCTGCTCACTGGGCATATTCTCAAAGGGTTCGAGGTTGAGCAGGTTGGGGATCACCACGCCCTCGGATCCGGGAAACCATTTGCCCGATTGGGCCAGCTCGCCCTCGGCCGTCGAATGGATCAGTTCCGCCCCGTTGAGCATGCGGGTGCCGCAGAGCTTGAGATAGATAAGTTTTTTGGTTGTCCGCTGCTCCATGCACCAGTCGTCGAGCATACCCCGAAGCGACAGCACATAGGGCTTGTTCATGGCGCGGGCCATCATGGTGACCCGCATACACAGCGTGGTCCAGACGCCGTGCCCGTGGACAACATCGGCCCACTCGATCGCCTCGGCCATCTTTCTCTTCTGATCTCGGCTGAGCGTGATGCCGGCGTTGTGGATCTTTCCCAGCTCGACCGTGCACGGATTGTGATCCGGGTTTGACCGCCACTGCTCGGGCGCGTTGACATCCTCGTAGGTGATGATCTTGACCTCATGCCCCCGCTCGGCGAGTTTAGTCGAGAGGTCGATGATCGCACGCACCGGCCCGCCACTGGAAAAGTTCAGGTTCTTGATCGAATGAACAATTTTCATGATTCGTGCTTCCTCTCGGTATTCGCCGCGCCCCCCCGGTCCGCCATCGCCAGATCCGGCCGCTTGAGTTCCCGAACCTTGAGCACGATCATGTACTCGTACATCGCCTGCAAACGACAATATGTCCACCCGGCGCGGCCGTCGAGGAAACCTCGCCCCAGCACATACATGTACAGAAACTTGAGCAGCGGCCGCATGGGCATGCGGAAAGAGATGTTTTTGAGTTCCAGTCTACGCGTGTTCCGATCGCCCGAGAGCAGATTCCCGGGTTTGATCGGGTGCTCGGCCAGGGCCTTCATGGTCTCATTGGCCTCGTAGGTCGAATAGCGGTTGTGCCGCTCGATCCACTCGCGGATCCCCTTTGAAAAGTTGTAGTGGATGAAATGTTCCTTCAGATATCCGATCCGCCCGTCCACGATCGGCACCGGGTTGGCATCGCGGGCGAAGCGTATACGCGGGGGCTGGAAGAACCGCATGATGTTCCCCGGGGGCATCGCGTGCCTGAGCCAACGCCCCTTGTAGATGTTCTTGCGCCCGCAGTAATACGCCACCGGATCGTCGCCCTCGAATGACCTCGCTCCCGACACCCACTCCGCGGCGATCTTCTCGATTTCCGCCCGCAACTCGGGCGTCATCCGCTCATCGGCGTCGAGATAGAACACCCAGCGGTACTTGAAATCGATATGCTCCATCGCCCAGTTCTGGTGGTTCCCCCGGCCGTCGTACGCACGCTCAAACCAACGGGCACCGGCGGCTTCGGCGATCTCCCGCGTGCGGTCCGTCGACAACGAATCGAGCACCACGATGTCGTCGGCCCACGAGACCGATTCGAGCAACCCCGGAAGGTTCTGCTCCTCGTTGAGTGTCTGGATGAAGATCGAGATGCTCACGGCTCTCCCCGGGCTTCAGCCGCCGGTTGCCGCCTTGTTTCCTCAGGGCCGTCCGTGAAGACCCTGTCCCGCACCGGCCTGGCCGGGGAGCCCACACACACCTTCCACGCGGGCAGATCGGTGAATACGCTTGAGCGGGCACCGACAACGCTGTATTCCCCAATGGTCACACCCGGGCCCACGAACACATCGGCCGCCACCCACACGCCGCGGCCGATCGTGATCGGCATCGGTATCAGAGGGCGCTTGACGAGTTCGAACTCGTGCGTTGCGCCACAGAGATAGGTGTACTGGCTGATAATCGCCCCGGGCCCGATCGTGATCGTGTCGTAGCAGTAGCAATCAACATCATCGGCGATGGTCGCCCGCTCGCCCATTCGAAGGTTCCAGGGTGCCCAGATCTTTGCCTTTGGATACACACGGGCCCCGGTGTCGAGTTTGGCACCAAAGAGCCGCAGGAGCAGCGCCCGCCAGCGGTGGCATGGGCGGGGGCTTAGGCGGAAGAGCGTGGCCTGCACGCAGCCCCAGATCACGCGTGCGAATCGGTTCGCCAGCGAGGTGGGGCTCGCGGTGGGGGTGGGCTCAACCTGTGACCGTGTCATGGCTTACCCGCCGCAAAGTCTGCAACGGCCCTCTCCAGATACTCCACGGCCCGCGGGCCGACCGAGTCCCAGTTGAGCCTCTGACCGTAATCCTTCCACGCGGACATGCACAACCGGGTGTAGCCCTCGGGATCGTTCCAGAGCTGCTCGATCCTGTCCGCCCAGGCACCGGGTTGACCATCGAGATCGAAGAGATGGCCATTGACACCCTCATGCACAACGCTGGGGACGCCCCCGGTGCGCGTCGTCAGAACAGGCAGGGCCGCGCTTGATGCTTCATTGAAGACGATGGGTGTGCAGTCCGCCAAGGTCGGTAACACCATAAAATGCGAAGTATCCAGCAACCCGCCGATACGAGCCAGACCCTCCGGTGTCGATTTTTTGATAAAACCTACGACCTCAGCCCACTCGGGGATCGGCTGGCCTTCGGGCGGTGCCGCGCCCACCAGCTTCATCTTGATCGGCAGCCCTCGCCGCACGAGTTCTTCGCCGACTTTGAGCGCGAAGTCACCGCCTTTGCGGATCCATTGAACACCCAGGAATAGGAGCTGCATTTCGTCTTTGTTGCGTGACGCAATCAAGTCACGGGCCTGCTGTTCGTTCCGTTCAAACGGCACATTCGCGCCGAGTGAAACGATCTCACACTTTCTCGGATCATACCCGTAATCGTTGATCGCACTGTCGGCCGCCCACTGGCAACTGAACATGGCGCGGTAGCACCGATCGAAGAGTGCCTTGTCAGCCCTGTGTCCATCCCGAACCGATCGGGCTGACATGTTCTTGAACGCCTCGTAGTAGTTAAGCAGCGAAGCGAAGGTGCAATCCGTCCAGACAACGATGGGGAGATCCGTCTCAAGGTAGCACAACGGCAGCCCTCCGGGGCCTACGATTATGTCCGCATCGGTACCCCGTAGCTGTTTCTCGACCTGTCTCGCATAGTGTCTGAGAAACCCGGGATCCCGGTGAGGATGATCATTGAGGCCCCGAACCTTGGTGTTCCAGAGATACCTCGCAATATTCACCGGATTGTGCTGGTTCTTGAGTGGTCCGATCAGTTCAATGTGGGCCCCCGCCTCCGCCATGCTGCGGTGCATGTGATAACCCGTCCCGGACCACTTGGTAATATCCCGGGGGTCGTAATAGGCCACATAAGCGATGCGGATCGACACAATAACTTCCTATCGTGGTAGCGGAGAGCAAACATGAACGGCGAACGGCAGAGCACGAGAGAAAAAACCCAACGGGGGCCATTGTATCGTAGTCTGACGGCGATACGCGAGTCGACGGTCGTTGTCTGCACCGCTTGCCTGCCGCGCGGGGATGGGCATCTGGATCTGCCGTCGGGCAACCGCCGTATCTACCACTTTCATATTCGCAAGACCGGGGGTACAAGCGTCAATCGCGCCTTCATGGGGCTCGGCCCCCGCCCCAGCGAAAGGGTGGTTCAATCTCTTCAAAAATCTCCCATCAACCGGGCCAAATCGGGCCCCTACACATTCACGCGCCACTCGATGAAGAGTATCGAGCTCGGCTCGTACGACTACGCCCACAGCCATTTTCCCTACGACCTGGTCAGTATTCCTGAGGATACATTCACATTCACGATCCTCCGCGACCCCGTGCGACGCGTCATCTCACACTATCGGATGCTCCGCGACCTCAGTAAAGACCCGAACAACATCGCATGGCGGACCAAGGGCGACATGCCCGCCGCCGTTGAGTATGGCTGGCTCGGCGATAGCTTCGACGATTTTCTCGAACGCGCTCCCATCTCTGCTCTCAAGAAGCAGATCCACACATTCTCCATTGATCTCAATCCAGTGCGGGCGGAAGAACGAATCATGGCGTGCGACGCGGTACTGTGGACCGAAGAACTCGGTGACTGCTTGGATAAGCTCGGCAGCACATTGGGTATCTCTTTGGAACTCAAACGCGACCGACAATCCATCGAGCCTTTCGAGCCCAATCCAAGCCAGCTCGCGAATCTCAAACATCTTCTTGCAGATGAGATCGACATGCTCGCGCGGCTCCGCTCATCATGGAACCCCGCCTCGCTCTCGTTCCATTAGCCGCTGCAAGAGTGCAGAAATCTCAGCGACCATGTGGATCGAGGCGTACGCCGGTCGATCGGTCTACTAGATAGCGCTTTCCTCGCGGGGCTGCCGGAACGCCAACACAGATCGTCCACGCCGGAAGGTCTCGGATAGCGCTGGATCTGGCCCCCACAACCACCCCGTCGGCAATCGTCACCCCCGGCCCGACAAAGGTTTCCGCGGCGATCCAGCACCGCGAACCGATCCGTATCGGAACACGAAGCAATGGAAAATCCGTCCGCTCAAAGTCATGCGTCCCGGCGCAGAGATGGCAGAACTGGCTCACGACCGTATGGTCTCCGATACTGATCGGACCCAAGCTGTACAAATACACACCGTCGCCTATCTGAGCCCCGTCGCCTATCTCGATGTTCCACGGCACTTCTACGCGAACAGTGCTGCGGAGCAGCTTCACCCGCCCCACCCTGGCGCCGAAGCGTCGCAGCAGCCAAGCTCGCCAGCTATCCGCTCGGCGAGGCGAGTATCGAAAGACGGTTCCCTGCACGACCCCCCAAAGGAACCGGCGGATCTTTTCGCTCCGGGTGAAATGCCCAATCGTCGCGCCCGTCGGAAGCGGCTTGGCCAGCACGGAATCCAGCGTGATCTTCGCACACGCATCTGTTCGGCCACCGAACGGGTTGGTGCCTTCGTTACATCCGGATGTCTCTGTATTCGGACCGTTATCGGGCTGTGCGTGGGTAGATGCCTGACTCATCGTCTTCATACTCCTCTGGAGATCATCCGTGTTCACAGTATCGGTGATTTCTCCCCCGCCGATCTTCCCCCGACTCAAAAGAGCCCACCGGATGAGCCGACTATGCTCATATCCGCTGCCCATGCAGCACAGGAGATCCGATTTGCCCGCCACCCGCGTCGTCATCCTCAACCAGTACTATGTCCCCGATGTGGCCTCCACCGGGCACCTGCTTCACGAGCTGGCCGTGGAACTGGATCATCTCGGCTTCGAGGTCGAGGTGCTCACAGGGCGACCAAGCTACGGGCCACCCGATACTTGGCAGGACTGCCCGCTCCGCGAGACGGTCGACGGCGTCAAAGTCCGGCGCCTCAAGGTCGCCCGTTTCGACAAAAACAACCTCTTCGGGCGGGCCTTCAACTACCTCACCTTCGTTGTCCCCATGATCCTCAATGTGCTTTTCAAGTCCCGTAAGGACACGGTGTATCTTTATACAACCAACCCCCCATTTCTGGGGGCTATCGGGTGGTTCGTGGCCCATTTTCGCCGCCACCATTATGTCACCCTCCTACACGATGCCTACCCACAGCTCGGCGTCTGGGTGGGCACATTCAAGCAAGGCTCGATGATCGAGCGCCTCTGGATGGCCCTGAACCGGCGGAAGTACCAGCGGACTAAAGAGGCCATCGTCCTCTGCTCAGCCGCCAAAAAACTGGTCGCCGACACCTACCCAATCACGCACGAGCACATCCATGTCATCCCCAACTGGGCCGACGGCGAGGACCTCTTCCCCAAGAAGAAGACCGATTCCGAAATCGCCCGCGAGCAGGGCTTCCTCAACGACTTCATCCTGCTCTATTCCGGCAACATGGGGCTCTACTACGACTTCGATACGGTGCTCGACGCCGCCAAACTGCTTCAGGACGAGCCCTTCAAGCTCGTGCTCGTCGGCGGTGGGGGCAAAAAGACCCAGATCGAGGAGCACATCAAGCAGCACAACCTGAGCAATGTCATCCTCTTGCCCTACCAGCCCTTCGAGAAGCTCAATGACTCGCTCAACGCCTGCGATGCCTCGCTGGTCACCATCGCCAAGGGTATCGAGGGTATCAGCTTCCCCAGCAAGCTCTATACCTCCCTGGCCGTCGGCAAGGCGATCGTCGCCCTCAGCGAGGAATGGTCCGAGCTACGCGAGATCGTCGAATCCAACAACTGCGGCATCTGGTCCCCGCTGGGCGATGCCCAGGGATTGGCCGACAAGCTGCGGGTGCTGATCCACGACCACGCCAAGGCCGATCGCATGGGGGGAAACGCCCGCAAGGTCTTCGAGCGGGGCTACACCCGCCAGGTCTGCGCGGCCAAGTACGCCGAGGTCCTCAAGCTGGCCGACCCTCAGTTCACCGCCGAAGAAACCGCCCACCGTCGCGAAATGCTCGCCGAGTGGCTCGCCGGCGGGGCCGCGGTCGTCTCGCCTGAGGAGGAATCGGCCCAGCACACACCCTCCCAGCGAGCCGAAACTGCGCCCGCGGAGAAGGCCTCATGACCGCCATCACCGACCGCAAGCTCAAACTGCTCTTTGTCACCGAGGACGATCCGCTGTATGTCATCCGCTTCTTTGAAGTTTTCTTCGAAGAATGCCCGGTCGACGAGATCGAGATCGTCGGGGTCTCCGTCCAGGACGCCTTCCACGAGCCAAAGCACAAGACCTTCCGACGCATCCTCAAGTTCTACGGCCCCGTCGACTTCTGCCGCCTGCTGGCCCGCTACTTCAAAGTCAAACTCCGCGGCGACTCCATCGCCAAGCTCGCCAAGAACAAGGGCCTGCCGCTGATCCCGTGCGCCTCGGTCAACGACCCCGAATACATCGATCGCGTCAAACAACTCAACCCCGATGTCATCGCCTCCGTCGCCGCGCCCGAGATCTTCAAGAAGCCCATCATCGATACGCCCGCGCTGGGTTGCATCAACATCCACTCGGGGCGCTTACCTATCTATAGAGGCATGATGCCCAACTTCTGGCAGCTCCTGCATGGCGAGAAGACCGCGTGCGTCACCGTCCACGAGATGGTCGAAAAACTCGACGCCGGCGGGATTCTGGGCACGCTCGAATGGCCGCTGCACGATAAGGATTCGCTCGATCGGGTCATCACCGGCACCAAGCGCGACGGCGCCCGGCTGATGATCGAGGTCCTGCTCAGGATGAAGCGGGACGAGGCGATCGCCGAGCCGCTGGATATGACCAAGAAGGACTATTTCAGTTTCCCCAAGCCGCCGGATGTCAAACAGTTCCGCAAGCGCGGGCACAGGATGATCTGAAGAGAGGCAATGGGCAATAGGCAATGGGAAGAGGAGAAACGCGATTCCCGCCTCCCCCGCCCCTGCGCGGAGGGGGTCTTCCCAAGAACGGATCCATGACCAAGCAACACCACACAACCCGCGCCGCCATGTCCATCGATGTCGAGGACTGGTTCCAGGTCGAGAACCTCAAATCCGTCATCGCGCGCGACACATG
Organism: Phycisphaerales bacterium; assembly: GCA_040879395.1. Classification (GTDB taxonomy): domain Bacteria; phylum Planctomycetota; class Phycisphaerae; order Phycisphaerales; family UBA1924; genus UBA1924. The sequence goes on along the minus strand of JBBDKK010000194.1, from coordinate 4,199 downwards.
GGACGAGCAGGAACTGCGTGTCGAGGCCAACACCGACCGCATGCTCCAGCTTATGGACACCCACAATGTCCGCTGCACATGCTTCATCCTCGGGTGGGTCGCCGAGAAATGCCCGGCGCTGATCAAACGCATCGCCGACGCCGGGCACGAGATCGCTTCCCACGGCTACGGCCACGATCTCATCTATAACCTCTCCCACGATGAGTTCCGCCAGGACATGACCCGCGGCATCGGCATCGTCGAGGACCTCACCGGCGCCAAAATCCGCGGCTATCGCGCCCCCTCATTCTCTATCACGGACTGGTCCATCGACATCCTCCAGGAACTCGGGCTCACTTACGACTCCTCCGCCTTCCTCACCGTCGCACATGACCGCTACGGCAAACTCAGCGGCATGGACTCGGGCCAACCGATTGTCGAGATCCGGCCGGGCTTTCATGAAGTGTGTGTTTCGGTGCTCAAGCTCGGCAAAAAGGGCATCCCCTGGGCCGGCGGCGGCTACTTCCGCCTCTTCCCCTACCCCGTCTTCAAGCAGGGCGTCAAGAAGATCCTCACCTCCGGCAACCCCTATGTCTTCTACATCCACCCGTGGGAGATCGACCCCGGCCAGCCGCGCGTCGCCGGGCTCAATCGCAGCCACAAGTTCCGCCACTACAACAACCTCGATAAGTGCGATGCCCGCTTCGACGACCTGCTCAGGTCGTTCACCTGGAGGCCGGTGGGAGAACTGCTCGACGACGAACGCAAACAGCCGAACGCAGCCGCGGCGTAGACCCGGCGCGGGTGCCACTACTCGCCGTCTTCGGCGCAGTAGTGCTCTTCGGGCGCACAGGCATCCTCGGGCACTACTCCGCAGCTGCGCCGCGCGTAGTGGCACCCGCTGAACGCCGCCTCACCCCTCACCCCGCTCCTGTGTCGCGAAGATCATCGCGTACTGCGAGCCGTAGATCGGATAATCGCTGCTCACGCGGTACCCCCGCAGCGCATCGCCGTCGAAACCGAGCGTCCCGCAGACCTCCTCGAGCATCTTGCGGTAGCGGGGGACATGCGAGGATCCGAATCTCCCCAGCCCGTTGCCCAGGTTATCGATGGATTCCAGCAGATCGAGCTGGTCCACATCGCGGCTGGGATCGTTGATGTCCGCCTGCCCGCTGATGGTCGTGTCGTAGACCCGCAGCTCGGGGAACGAGCGGGTATAGAGGTCCTTGTGCACCAGCACATCGAACTGCATCCGCCGCGAGGGGATATTGATATCGCTCGATGCCCACGCCTTGCGGTCGCGATCGCGCGGGATGTATCGCGGGATCTCCCCGCGGTTGACCTCGCAGGTCACCAGGTCCATCGAACCGGGCGCCCCGAACGCATCGACCTTGAGCAGGTAGTGCATCACCTCGCCGGCGTGATGCACATCGAGCGTGGGTGTGGGGTTCGAGCAGTAGTTCTCCAGCGTCGCGCTGTCCATCCCGTCCACCGGCTCGCCGGCCAGCGTGAAGGTCTTACGACCGCTGGGGCCCTCCACCTTCCGGTGGGAGGTGAACTTCACGCTCATCCCCGGGCGGAGCCGCTGGAGCCCGATCACGGATTTGATCCACACGATGTCGATATGCTCACCGCAGTCACTGGGATAGAAGATCGCCGCCTCGGCGTACACATCGACCTGCGCCCCCTTGAGCTGGCTCATCGCCCGGAAGGCCGTCTGTTTGCGCCGCAGCTCGAACTCCCGCCTCGCCTCGGGCACCCACGCGCTGAGGATCGCCTCCAGCGCGCTGCGGTCGCCGATCTCCTGCTGGATCAGCGACTCGAACCGGTCGACCGCCGCCCCCGCGCTGACCAGGTCCTCCTGCTTCACCCCCAGCTTGCCCGACGCCTTGAGCATCCGGCGCAGCGGCTCGGGCCCGGGGACCCGGTGGACCACCGACATCGCGTCCGGTGCCCGCACGGCCTTGAGGATTCGCGAGGCGAGCACCTTGTCGATGCCCAGCTCCTTGGCCAGCCGCTGGGGGCCCGAATCGCCGCCGGGGATCTGATCAAGCACGCGGACGAACCCGTTGAGGAGGTCCTCGCCAGCGGTGTTGATGCGGATCTCCAGCCCGCCCATCGTCGGCGATTTGGATTCCACGGCCGAGTCGATCGGGCGGTCATCTGTATCAGTCGGATTCATCTGGAGGCACACTCACTCAAAAAGGGGTTGGAATTTCATGCCGAGCCCGGTATTCTCTCACCACCCGAAAAGGCGGTTTTTTGGACTGCACGGGCGTTTCAAGCCCATCATACACGAATTCTGGAGCCCCTGCACCAAATTTCTTGGTAGTTTCAAGGAAACTTCCTTGCAACTGGAGAACCATTCCGGGTATATATATGCATATCACCCCGCACCGGGCGGCGTAACGCATGGTGAGGGGCCGTGCAAACAGGAGACCGGAACGGCCATGTAGAGCCGTTCCTACGAGCCGCCGATCGAGCGGGCGATACCAAACGCCGGGCACGATGGGCACGAGAACAGAGAGAAGCACCATGAAAACGATCATCACCACCACCGCGATGCTCGCCCTCTGCGCCGGGAGCGCACTGGCGGGCGACACCACCACCGTCGATTTCAGCAACGGCGCCGAGGGCTGGTCCGGACCGTCGGGCCCGGGCGGGGCGACCAACATCGTGCCCACCGGCGGCAACGACGGCGCGTTCATGCGCACCGTGTTCAACGATTTCGGCGTGACCTTCCGCAACAACAGCAACGACGCGTTCCTGGGCGACTACACCACCGCACAGGAGATCACCATCTCGATGGACATCCAGGTCGAGTACCTCAACTTCTTCGGGCAGGATGTCTCCCGCCCCTGGCTGGTTGAACTCCGCGATGTGGACACCGCCCAGGGCGGCTACCCCTACAGCAGCGTCTGGTTCCTCTTCGACAATATCTCACAGGCCAACAACAGCGACTGGATGACCTACTCGGTCACCTTCGATCCCAACGCCACCGACCTGCCGGCCGGCTGGGGCGGGTACGGCGCGGAAGACCCCAACACCTTCGAGCCCATCCTGCCCGACGGCGTCTCGTTCAGCGATGTCCTCTCGGGCGTCGATGAGATGGTCTTCACCACCCTCCAGCCCGGTTTCTTCTTCGGCTTCACCGACCACACCATCGGCATCGACAACCTGTCGATCACCCGCACCATCCCCGCGCCCTCGGCCCTGGCGCTGATCGGCCTGGGCGGGCTGGTCGGGACGCGTCGGCGGCGTTGAGGCAGTTCCGATCCTCTTTCGGACTCGACCGCGGGGGGGG
>JBBDKK010000194.1:0-906 GCA_040879395.1 Phycisphaerales bacterium | reverse complement strand
ACCGAACCACCGTTCGGTCCGCCCGATTTTTGTGACCACGATCCACGCATTCCCCTTATAGAAACAGAGGAAACGAGCATGTACTTACTCAGTCTCACACTTCCGGCACTGGTCGTCATCTCCTGCGCAACCGGCGCGTCGGCCCAGACCTACACCACCACCTTCGAAGACGGGTTCGACGGCTGGCAAGGCAGCAACGGCACTTTCATGGCGACCGACCTGGGCACGGGCAACCGGCACCTGCGCACCGTCGACGAGACCTTCGGCGTCTGGTACCGCACCAACCAGAACGACGCCTTCCTCGGCGACTATACCGGGCACGATTCGGTGACGCTCTCGATGGACATCCGGGTGGACCTGCTCAACTCACAGAACCTGCCGGACGGGCTGGTGCCGTACACACGCCCGCTGACGCTCGAGCTGCGCAACTATGACTACAACGATGGGTTCTTCAACTACGCCAGCGTGTACTTCGTGATCTCCCGTGAGATCAACGAACAAAACCAAGACGATTGGACAACCTTCAGTGTCAGCTTCGACCCCACCAGCACGACGCTGCCCGACGGCTGGGGCGGATACGGGGGGAGCGACGACGCGGACGGGCCCGTGCTGCCGGATGGGGTGACCTTTGCGGATATCCTTGCGAATGTTGACGAGGTGGTCTGGAGCACCTTCGACCCCGAGGAGTTCTACCTTTTCGCCTTCTTCGATGTCCTGGTCGACAACTTCACGATCACACGCGGCGCGGCATGCCCGGCGGACCTCAACGGCGACGGGCTGCTGGACTTCTTTGATCTCTCCGCGTTCATCAATGCCTTCGCGGCGATGAAACCGGACGCCGATTTCAACGACGATGGGCTTTATGACTTCTTCGATGTGTCCGGGTTCCTGAATCAGTTCGCCGCC
>JBBDKK010000193.1:451-12941 GCA_040879395.1 Phycisphaerales bacterium | reverse complement strand
CGTTGGGCCACTTGATTGCCAGGTCCACGCCAGCGGGGACGAAACGGGAGAGCGTGTCGTGCACAGCGCAGGCGACGCACGCGGCCAGTAACGGTGCCGGCATTGGGACGGGGCGTGAGCCCGCGTCGATGACGAAGGTGCAGGGCAGCGTGCATGCATCTCCATCGTGCCAGCCGCGCCCGTGCGAGCCGCGGCCTTGGGTCTGGCGCAATGCGACGACTAGCAATCCCGAGCGCCCGCCGGCGTGCTCGAGGGCCGCGTCCATGGTGCTGGGCGTCGTTTCCAGCACGACCACGCGATCCACGCAGGATTCCGCGGCCGCGGATATCGCCGCCTGAATCCGCGCGGCCCAGCCCGTGATGTCCTCGCGTCCTGTCGTGATGCCGGTCTCCGATACCTTCTATATAGCCGCCAGGGGTCCGTTCAGACGGCGTCGAGCCCCAGGTCCAGGCTTTGGGCCTGGTGGGTGAGGCCGCCGATGCTGATCCGGTCTACACCGGTTTGGGCGATTTCCCGGACACTCTCGCGTGATACACCGCCCGAGGCCTCCAGCAGCGGGCCCGAGCCCGCGGCGTCGCGCATCTCGACCGCTCGGCGGAGCTGATCGGTGCCCATGTTGTCCAGCAGGACCATGTCCACCGTGCCTTGTGGTGCCGAGAGTACGCGGGCGAGCTGATCGAGGGTGTCGACCTCCACCTGCACGAACCAGACGGGCCTTTCCCGCCCGCGCGCGGCGGCGGCGACCCGCGTCAGGGCGGCCGCGTAATCCGATTCGGCCATGCCCGCCAGGTGGTTGTCCTTGATAAGCACCGCGTCGTACAGCCCCATGCGGTGGGTGGTCCCGCCCCCGCACCGCACGGCGTATTTCTCGAACGCCCGCAGGCCCGGCGTGGTCTTGCGGGTGTCGCAGATCCGGGCGGTGGTCCCGTCGACCAGGCCCACGAACTCGGCGGTGCGGGTGGCGATCCCGCTCATGCGAGCGATCAGGTTGAGCAAAGTGCGTTCGATGCGCACGATCGCCCGGGCATCGCCCGAGAGTTCCGCCAGCACGGACCCGGGCTCGATGGCCTGCCCGTCCTCCAGATGGGGCCAGCAGGTGATCTGTCCCTTATCGGCGAACACCTCGATCAGGTCCGGGAGGAAGGCCAGGCCCGAGACGATCCCGGCCGAACGGGAGCGTACCTGCACCCGCCGGGTGTCAGTTTCACCGAGCATCAGTTCGCCCGTGGCGTCGCAGGGCGGGTCGCCCAGGTCCTCATCGTGTGCCAGTTCCAGCAGCCGGCGCGGGGCGCCGGTTCCGCGCAGATGCTCGGCGAACCCGCCCAAGGAGAGGGCGTTGAGGTCGATCGTCGGTGTCCGGGCTGCGTGCGGGGCTGGGGGCGGTTCCATCCCCGATCGTACACCCCCGGAGCGATGCGGGCCCTACGATTGGGGCGTCTGCAGAATCGAGCAACCGGAGCGAAAGGAACGCATATATGGGTCTTCTGGATGGCAAGGTCGGGCTGGTCGTGGGCATCGCCAATGACCGCTCCTACGCGTGGCACATCGCCCAGTCGCTCACCGAGCACGGCGCCCGCTGCGCCTACGCCCACATCCCGGGCGAGAAGAACGCCCGCCGGACGGGCAAGGCCGCCGAAAAGATCCAGCAAGATCCGTGGCTCTTCCCCTGCGATGCCGGCAGCGATGAGTCGCTCGATGAACTCTTCGCCGCCTACGCCAAGGACCACGACCGCCTGGACTTCCTTGTCCACTCCATCGCATTTGCCGACCGCGAATGGCTCCAGCCGGGGATGTTCGCCCAGACACCCCGCAAGGCCTATCTCGACGCCATCGATATCTCGGCGTACACCCTCTCGGCCATGGCCGGGCGGGCCCGCGAGCAGATGGCCAAGGGAGGGGGCGGGTCGATCATGGCCATGTCGTATTACGGCGCGGAAAAGGTGGTCCCCGGGTACAACATCATGGGGGTTGCCAAAGCGGCCCTGGAATCCACGGCCCGCTACCTCGCGTTCGAACTGGGCGAGGACAACATCCGGGTCAACACGATCTCCGGCGGGTTCCTGCGGACCCTGGCCAGCTCGGCCGTGGGCGGCACGGACAAGATGGACGACGCCGCCAAAGAGAAGGCCCCGCTGCGCCGGGGCGTGGAAGGGGCGGATGTGGGCAAAACCGCCGTGTACCTGGCCAGCGACCTGTCTTCGGGCGTGACGGGCGAGAACATCTATGTGGACTGCGGGATCAACACAATCGGGGCGTAAACCCGTATAACCCGCAAAGACACCCTTTTAGAACCCAAACTAATTTATTTATTGAGCCCGATCTGCTGGCGGATGATGGGGTGTATTACCGATACTCTTTGTATGACAGGCGCCATCAACAACCTGGCCTCAAGTCTGGCGGGTGCCCCGGCCTCGGCTTCTTCCTCGGCCAAGGCCAAGGCGAACGAGTCGTTCGAGAAGACCTTCCGCCGACGCCGGATCAAGGATGAGTACAACGCCAAAGTCGAGAAGACCGAACGGATCGACACCGTTCGCCTGCTGGCCGATGCGGATCAGGAGGATGCGCAGGAGGACCGCCAGGAGCAGCAGGCGGGATACACCCCCTACCGCCGCCACCTGATCGAGCACCCCTCGCGTCTGGATCTCAACGCCTGAGCCAGCCATCAAGAACCAACGCAAACGCGGGCCCTGAGGCCCGCGTTTTTCTTCGTGTTCGGGTTATCGCCGTTTACTTTCCCTGAAAGAACTGCTTGATAGCGTGGACGGTCGCGCTGCGGCCGATGGCGCCGATTGATTCGGTCAGGGGGATGCCCTTGGGGCAGACCTTGACGCAGTTCTGGGCGTTGCCGCAGTCGTTGATGCCGCCGGGGCGTGAGAGTTCGGTCATGCGGTCGGCCTTGAGCTGCCTGCCGGTGGGGTGCTCGTTGAACAGGCGGGCGAGGCTGATTGCGTGGGCACCGACGAAGCTGGTGTCCCACTGGGACTCGTCCTCGGTGAGCTGGTACTGGGGGCAGGCCTCCAGGCAGCAGCCGCAGGCCATGCACTCTGAGAGCGCGTAGCGCATCTGCTGGTGCTCGGGGGTTTCCTTGGGTCCGGGGCCCATGTTGTAGGTGCCGTCGATCGGCACCCAGGCCTTGACGCGCGTCATGGCGTGGAAGAGGCGGGCGCGGTCGACCCACAGGTCGCGGATGACGGGGAACTTGCTCATGGGCTCAAGGACTATCTCGTCGCCCTCCAGCGGGGCATACTCATCGATCAGGCACGAGCATGACTGGCGCACATGGCCGTTGATCACCATGGTGCAGGCCCCGCAGACCTCTTCGAGGCAGTTGGAGTCCCAGACCACGGGCGTGGTCTTCTTGCCGTCGGTGGTGACGGGGTTGGTGGCGATGAGTTTGAGCGAGGAGATGACATTGGCGTCCTGCTCGACGGGGACCTCAAAGATCTCCCAGCGGCTGGGCTTGCCCGGCCCGTCGCAGCGTTTGATTTTGAAGATCACATTGCGTCCCGGGACCGCTTTCTTGCGGTTGGCGCGGCGCGTCTGGGCGTCGTAGGCGTGTGCTTCTGCTCCACTCATGGGTCATATCCTTCTATCGCGGAGCGGTCATCATCGGACCGGGCCGCTGCCATTCGATGCTGGGTCAGGAGGAGGCGTTGGCGACTTCCTGGGGCGGGATCTTTTCGCTCTTGGGCTCGGTCTTTCCGTAGTTTCTGGGGCGGAGCTTGACGAGCCCGGCGCGGACCTCTGCGAACTCGATGTCGCTCTTGCCCGACTGGGGGTTGTATTTGGCGATGGTGGTTTTCCAGAACCGCTCGTCGTCGCGGTCGGGGAAATCCGTCCGGTAGTGCGAGCCGCGGGATTCCTCGCGCAATAGCCCGGCCTTGGCGATGGCCTCGGCGAGGATGATCATGTCCCCGACCGAGCGGGCGAAGCTCAGCGACTGGTTGGTCCACATGGCCCCGTCACCGAGCTGGACCCGCGAGAATCGGTCGCGGAGTTCATCGAGCTTGGTGAGGCATTTTTCGAGACGCGGGCCCGTCTTGACGACGGTGGATGCGGCGTTCATTTCCTCGCCGAGTTCGTTGGCGATCCGGTACGGGTTGAGCAGCGGGTCGCCGGTCCCCTCAACGGTGGAGCCCAGCAATGTGTCGTGCTTGTGCTGCTCATCGCGGGCCGCATCGTCGAAGACCTTCTGGTTGACCGAGGCCGCGGGGGGCTGGTCGCCCTCGAGCACATGGTTGACCACCGAGACGCCGTTGCACAGCCCGTCGAAGATGCAGCTGAGCAGCGCGTTGGCCCCCAGGCGGGTGGCCCCGTGGTAGGCGAAGTTGACCTCGCCGAAGGCGTAGAGGCCGTTGATGTTGGTCATGGCGTTGTTGGGCGCGCCGATGGTCAGGCCGTGGCCCGGCTGGGCGTCGACGGGGATGGGCTTGCCCGGCCTGTGCTCTGTCAGCGGCTGATCGGGCCGGTAATCGCCCGGGGTGTAGGTCGTCCACAGCCCGCCCATGGAATAGTGGACGGCGGGGAAGATCCGCATGGGGGTGAAGCGCGGGTCGTCGCCCACGAACTTCTCGTAGATGTCCAGGATGCCGCCGAGCTTGGTTGTCAGGTAGTCCGGGTCCTTGTGGGTGAGATCGAGGTAGACCTGGTTGGTGCCGCCGATCCCCAGCCCCTCGTTGACGCAGACATCGAAGATCTCGCGGGTGGCGATGTCACGGGGGACCAGGTTGCCGTACTTGGGGTAGCGTTCTTCGAGGATGTAGTACCGTTCGTTCTCGGGGATATCGTTGGGCCTGCGGGTGTCGCCCTTCTTGCGGGGCACCCAGACGCGTCCGCCCTCGCCGCGGGCGGATTCGGACATCAGGCGGCACTTATCAGCGCCGGGGATCGCGGTCGGGTGGACCTGGATCATCTCGGGGTTGCCGTACCACGCGCCTGCCTGGTAGCAGCGGGATGCCGCGCCGCCGGTGCAGATGATGGAGTTGGTGGACTTGCCGAAGACCAGCCCGCAGCCGCCGGTGGCCATGACCACGGCGTCGGCGCGGAAGCTGCGGATCTGCATCGTGCGCATGTCCTGGGCGACGATGCCCACGCAGCGCTTGTCCTCGCCCTCCCCCTCGGTAATGGGGTAGAGGAACTCCCAGAACTCCATCTTGTTGACCTTGCCCTCGGATGCGAAACGGCGTGTTTGCTCGTCAAGTGCATAGAGCAGCTGCTGCCCGGTGGTGGCGCCGGCGAAGTGGGTCCGCTTGAACAGGGAGCCGCCGAAGAGGCGCAGGTCGCGGAAGCCCTCGCTGCTGCGGTTGAAGGGGACGCCCATGCGATCGAGCAGGTCGATGATCTTGGGGGCCCAGTTGGCCATCTCCAGGACCGGATGCTGGTCGTTGAGGAAGTCGCCGCCGATGAGGGTTTCGTCGAAGTGCTGGTACTCGCTGTAGCCCTGCTGGCGGGCGACCTCGTTGCAGGCGTTGATGCCGCCCTGGGCGCAGACCGAGTGCGACCGCTTGACGGGGACCATCGAGAACAGGTCGACGGGCAGGCCCGCCTCGGCGATGCGGATAGTGGCGGCCAGCCCGGCGAGCCCGCCCCCGACGACAATCACGCGTTTTTCATCAGCCATGGTTTTTTCTTCGTTTCTGAGCGCCGCAGCGGCGCGTTGGTGATGGTCCTTGTTCTCTGATCCGGGCCCGTGTCAGCCGCCGATCTCTTCGGCCTCGGCGGCGGCGGTCTTGACGCTTTCGCCAGCATGATCCGCCGTGCCGTGCGGCTGGCTCTGGAGACTCTGTTCCTCGAGCTGCCGCACCCGTTCGTAGTCCATGGTGGCGAAGCCGACCAGTGAAGCCCAGCCCATGACCATGAGCATCACGCCCAGGCCGAGGCACACATAGCCCCAGCGGCGCTGGGCCTGGCGGGAGACGGTGAGCCCCCAGGTGATGGCGGCGGTCCAGAGCCCGTTGGCGAAGTGGAAAATCAGGGCGGTCACGCCTATGAAGTAGAACAACGAGATCGCGATGCCCCAGCCGGTTACGCCCTCGGTGCCTCCCTGCAGGCACGCGGCGAGCGTGGAGGAGGCGAACTCGTGCGACCACTGCGTCTGCCCGGGTACCAGGAAGGTCCACCCCCAGCGGAGGGTGGCGACATGGTAGAAGATGAAGAAGATGCCGAAATAGCCGGTGAGCCGCTGGAGCGTGTACCGGATGTTGCCACCGTAGGGGTAGTCCCCTGCGTTGCTTCGGCCGGTGGTTGTCGCGTACCAAACACCCAGGATGGAGTGAAACGCGATCGAGACCCACAGTGTGATCTCGATGATCAGCAGCAGGGGCAGGTTGTTGATGAAGGTGACCTCGTGCTGGAAGGTCTGCACGCCACGGTCGAACCAGTTCTCCGCACTGGCCCGCGTGTTGATCCCGCCCCAGGCGACGGTCGAGTTCGTGGCCAGGTGGCCGATCAGGAACACGCCGATGGGCACGATCCCGCTGAGGGAATGGAGCCGGCGGAGGATGAAGTGATGCGTGTGCAAGGGTCCAGCGTGGTCGGTCACCTGTTGACTCCGGGTTGTGATGCTCGTGCTTCTCGTCTTTGGATGGCCGCCACCGGCAACTCCGAGGAGGGATGGCGGGTCGGTCCCGCCCATGGTTTCAACCGGCCTATCGGCGATTCGGCTCGCGGATCGTCGATTTGTTTCCCGCCCCGGTCTGTCTCGGTTCCGGTCCTGATTTCGTCCTGAGGTCGGCGATGGTTGCAGTTGCGGCCGGTATCAGAACTTGAGATCCGGTCCGGGGCCCTGCATACCCGGGCCCTGAGCACCGGGATCGGTCATCTGCTGGAGCGTGCCGTCCTGGGACGCCTTTTCCACGGCCTTGGCCACTTCAACGAACTGCATGCGCAGCTCGCTGATCGTGCCGTCGATCATCTCCTGCTCTTCCTCGCTCAGGTTGCCCTTGGTCTTCTCCTGGACCACTGCGAGCAGGTCGATGTTGAGCTTGGCGACTTCCAAGGACACCATCGAACGCCCAGACTGGTCCGGGATCGCCCCCAGATACATCAGGGCCTGGGACGCGAAGAGACTGATCAACTCGCGAAAGCCCATCTTCTCGGGCAGGCCCCCGGCGTCGCCCTGGGAGGATTTCTCCTTCTCGGCGGCGGCGAGTTTCTCTTTTTCGGCTCTGGCTGACGACTTCCAATCGTCATCCACGATGATTTTCGGGCGCTCTTGGTCGGACATTTCCGCCTCCGTTCGGTTAGAATGCATCTTAGCGCCCCGACCGAGAAAGAACATCCATGATCCCGAATCAAAGCCGAAACTCCGTCCCGCACGCCGCGTATGCGATCGCCCTGCTCTGTGCCGTGTCGATCGGGCTTGGCGCGTGCGCTTCGGCCAAGGTCAGCACGCCCCGCACGCAGGATCCCCAGCGGCTCTCGCACGCGGACTTTGTCGACCGCAATGCCGAGACGGATGCATCGATCCCCACCGCCCCCGAACCATCCCCGGACGCCGGCGGCTCCGTTCTGACCGGGGCCCCCGCCGAGGCCGCCGATGGCGTGGACCGCACCGAACCCGAAGTCGCCAGCTCCTCCGCGGCTACCCCAATCGCCAACGACGATGGGATCACGCTGTCGGCCTCGTCTGAGCGTGCGTCTGCTCCTGAGGACTCCGCGGCCCCCGCGAACCGTCCGGCCAGCCCCACAAACGGCCTGCGGCTGCTCGACGCCAAGGTGGGCGATGTCAACGGCAAACCGATCTTCACCAACTCCTTCTTCGAGCCCATCGAGGACCGCCTGATCGCCGAGGCCGAGCGGCTCCCGATCAACGAGTGGCGGGAAAGCGTCGCCAGGATCATCGCTGCCCGGCTCGACGGGATCATCGCCGACGAGCTGCTCCGGGCCGAGGCCATGGCGGCCCTCACGCCCAACCAGCGCGTCGGGCTCCAGGCCTTCATGGGCAACTTCCGCGAGAACCTGCTCTCAGAGAACCTCGGCAGTTCTCAGCTCGCCACGCGGCGGCTGCTGGAACAACAGGGCATCACACTCGACGAGGCGTTGCGGCAGAAGGAGATCGATACGCTTGTGCAGCTCACGCTCATCAAGGAGATCAACCGCGGCGTCAATGTCTCCTGGCGGGATATCAAACTCCGCTACGAGCAGGACATCGATGAGTTCTCCCCGCCCCCCACCGCCGTCCTGCGTGTGATCCGGGCCTTCAAGGACGATACCGAGACGATCGAGCAGATCACCACCCAGCTCAGCGATGGTGAGGACTTCGTCAAGATCGCCGCCGGGCCGCTGAACAACTACAACACCGACGCCCACGGCATGCACACCGCCCTGATCAGCGACACATTCGAGACGACCGAGTTCTTCGGGCCGGCGGTGCTCAACGAGGCGACCAGCACGCTGAGCATCGGCGAATCCGTCGGCCCGGTCGAACTTGGATCGAGCGTGTACTGGATCAAGCTCATGGATATCCAACAGGAATCCGTCTCGCTCTACGACGCCCAGCTCAAGATCCAGCGGGACCTGACCTTCGAACGCCGCGAGGAAGCCAAGAACCAGTACTTTCAGCGTCTTCAGGAGCGGGCCCGTGTCTCGACGCGTGACGAGGTGCTGCTGCGCCTCTTCGGGATCGCCGAAGAGCGGTACGCCCCACGGCGGTGATGCCGTCATGCGGCTGCTGCGGAAAAAATCGGTCTGGCACCGCGGCGAGGACGCTGCGGCACGGCACATGAAACGCAGCGGCTGCTCGATCATCGCCCGGAACCTCCGCCTTCCGATGGGCGAGATCGACCTGCTCTGCCGCGAGAAGGCCACGGGCACCATCGTCATCGTCGAAGTCAAGGCCCGGGTCTACAGCGAGCATTCGCGTGTCCGTACGGACCCCACCGCCAACATCACCCACAAAAAGCGGGCCAAGCTGCGCACGCTCGCACGGGCCCTGATGCAGCGCCCGGATATGCGGGGCCGGTCGATCCGCATCGATGTCGTCGCCGTGCGTTTCAGCCCCGAGCAACGCCGCCCCATCGAGATCCGGCATTACCGCTCGGCCGTCAGCGATCGGTAATCGTGATCCGGTTCACCGGGCGCCGGCGGACGCAGCGCGCCACGGAACCGGGCCTCGAGCCGGGCCTCCTCGAAGGCGGCGCGGTCGATGGATTTGGGGATGATCACCGAGAACATCGAGCCCGAGCCAAGTTCCGACTCCACCTGGATCTCGCCCTGCAGCAGGCGGGTCAGTTCCAGCACGATCGCCAGCCCCAGGCCGGTGCCCGTGTGCGAGCGGGTGTGGGACGAATCGACCTGCTGGAACTTGTCGAAGATGCGTTTCTGATCATCGGCGGCGATGCCCTCGCCGTTGTCGATCACCGAGATGCGCACGCGATCGACGCCCGAGCTTCCATCGCGGATGGGCTCGGCCCGCAGAATGATCTCCCCCTGCGGGCCGCCGGGATCGTTTCCGGTGAACTTGACGGCGTTGGAGAGCAGGTTGAACACGATCTGCTGGAACTTCTTGGGATCCGTCTCGATGATCGGCAGGTCCGGCGAAATATCCAGACGCACATCGATGCCCTTCTTGCGGGCCAGGGGATGGATCAGCCCCACCAGCCCCTGGCAGTTGTCCGCCAGACTAAGCGGCACAACATTGAGTTCCACCCGCCCGGCCTCGATCTTGGCCATCTCCAGCAGCGATTCGATCATCTCCAGCAGCGTGCGACCCGCCGAGACGATGTTCACGAGGTACCGCTCACGCTTGTTGAGTTCGCCCGATTCCTGGTTGATGTCCCGCCCCGGCCCGGGCGTCGGCTCGGTCTGGTCCTCCGCGCCGACGGCGATCTCCTTGCGGGCGATCTCCAGCAGCAGCTCGGCGAAACCGATGATGGCGTTGAGCGGGGTACGCAGCTCGTGGGAGACACTGGCCAGAAACTCGCCCTTGAGCCGGGCGGACTCGAAGAGCGTCGTGTTGGCCTCCGACAGCTCGTGGAGCTTGATGTCCATCGCCTTGTTGGCATCGCGGAGCTGGTCCCGCTGGCGGCCGAGTTCGGCCAGCATCAGGTTGATCGTCTCGCCCAGCTCCTCGAACTCGTCTCCGGTGTCGATCTGGGCCCGGGTGTCGAGATCGCCGTCGCGGACGAGTTCGGCCGTCTTCTGGAGCTGCTCGACCGGGCGCAGGATCAGCCGGTTGATGATGGTCGCGTAGACCACCAGCGCCACCGCCAGCACCACCGACCCCGCCGCCAGCACATACAACAGGTTCACCACCAGCAGCCACCCCGCGCCGTCGCTGCGATGCTCGAGCAGCACCACCCGCGTGATCTGCCCGTTGTTGTCCCGCGTGGCCCGGGCGAAGCGGTAGATCCGGTTCCAGCCCGACCAATCGGCATCGAAAAACTCCACCCGCGTCGCGGATCGGTCGAAACGCTGCATGGCGCGGGCCAGGAACCGGTCATCGCGGATATTGGCATCGATCTGGTTGCGGTTCAGTGGCGTGATGATCGCCCCGCCCGCGCTGATGGGCTCACCCCCCGCCCGCTCGCCCTCCAGCTCGGAATAGGCCGCGTATACCGTCCGGGCCAGCTCCAGCTCGCCCGCCCCCACCAGCCCGTTCATCCGCAGCAGCGGCAGCGAGAGGGCGATGGTGATGATTAGGGCCGAGGCGCCCCCGAACAGGAGCAGACACTTGGTCGCCAGCGAGAGTTCGCCGAACCAATCCCGGATGTCGTCGATCGTGGTCACGCAAACGAGTCTATCCCAAGATGACCGCAGGAGTTGGGCACGCCGGGCCGGGCGCATACACTCCTTGCTCATGAGCCAGAAATCCGTCTATCTCGAGACCTTCGGCTGCCAGATGAACGAACTCGATTCCGAGCTCGTCGCCGGCTCCCTCACCGCCCTGGGCTACCGCTTCACCGCAGACGCCGACGATGCCGACATCGTCCTATACAACACCTGCTCGGTCCGCGAAAGGGCCGAGCAGAAGGTCTGGTCCCGCCTGGGCGAGATGAAACGGGCCAAAAACGACCGCCCGGGCCTGGTCGTGGGCGTCCTGGGCTGCATGGCCGAGCGCGACGGCGTGGACCTCATCGCCCGCATGCCCGTGGTCGACATCATGTGCGGCCCCGCCGAGCTCGACAAGCTGCCCGGGCTGCTCGACAACGCCGTCCGCACCAAATCCTCGCTCGCCAGCGATGACCCGGACATGGCCCGGCGGCGCTCGGCCAAGCAGGTCGCTCTGCAGGGCTCCAGCTCACGCCGATCATCGACGCTGGCCGCTGCGGGCGACTCGCTCGAATCGCTGGACTTGGGGCGGATGATCTCGCCCATCGATAGCGACGGGCGGCGCAGCGCCTATGTCCGCATCACCCGCGGCTGCAACAAGTTCTGCACCTATTGCGTCGTCCCCCACACCCGCGGGGCCGAGATCCACCGCCCGCCCCAGCACATCATCGACGAGATCAAGTCACTGGCCGACACCGGCGTCATCGAGATCACCCTCCTGGGCCAGACCGTCAACCACTATCGCTTCGAGCACGATGCGGCTGTTACGGTCGACGGCGTGGTCCAGCCGCAGAAAGGCCGGACCTACAAGGGAAGCCACCACCGCGACGCCTTCGCGGGCAGCAACACGACCACCTTCGCCGATCTGCTTTACCGCATCCACGAGGAAATCCCCGCGATCCAGCGGATCCGCTTCGTCACCAGCTACCCCCGCGACTTCGGCAATGATGTGCTCGAGGTCATCCGCGATTGTCCGCGCATCTGCCGCTACATCCATGTGCCCGCCCAGACCGGGTCCAACCGCATGCTCAAGATGATGAACCGCGGCTACACCATCGAGCAGTACGATGAGTTCATCGACCGCTGCCGCGCATACCTCCACCAGCCCGAGATCGGCCGCCCGCTGATGCTCAGCGGCGACTTCATCGTCGGCTTCCCCACCGAGACCGATGAGGACCACGAACTCACCAAGCGGATGCTGGTCCGCAGCCGCTACAAAAACTGCTTCATCTTCAAATACTCCCCCCGCCCCGGCACCGTCGCTTACGACAAGATCCCCGACGACATCCCCGACCGCGTCAAGCGGGCCCGCAACAACGAGCTGCTCGACATGCAGACAGAGATCTCCGATTCGATCGCCCGCGAGCAGGTCGGTCGGGAGTTCGATGTGTTCGTCGAGGGCCTCAGCCGCCACGAGCACAAAAAACGCGGCACCGACACCAAGCCCGGCTCGGGCATGGTCGGCATCACCGTCAACGGCACATCGGCGGCCGCCCCCGTCGCCGTCCTCGAAGAGGAGCCCGCGGGCGAGACGGTCCAGCTCTCCGGACGGACCGATGGCGACCTGATTGTGTTCTTTGATATGCCAGCCGACGGAATGAAAAAGCCGAGCGACTTTATCGGGAAGATCGTGCGCGCGAGAATCACGGATGCGGACAAACTGAACCTGACGGGCGAGCTGGTCTGACTCCATCAACGAGCCGCGGCGGGTCTGAACGAG
>JBBDKK010000193.1:0-441 GCA_040879395.1 Phycisphaerales bacterium | reverse complement strand
CGGGAGGGAGCGGCCCCATGCCTCTTATCGCGTCGAACAAGACCGCTCCCTCCCGGTCGCGGCTCGTTACTCATTCTCCATCTTCGACCGCGCCCGCCGCTTGGCCGCCAGCAGCGGATTGTCGCTCTCCGACACCTCATCCCGCCGCTCCGGTTCGCCGACCGCGTCCGTTACCGATGCCTTCGTCCGCGGTTTCGCGGAGCGATCCATCTCCGGCACCGGTTCCGCCCCGGCCCTGGCCTGCTGGCGCGAAGCGAACGCCGCCCGCATCTGATCGGTGCGGGCCTCGCGCGTCACCGCCAGCGTCTCTTCCCGCGCCTGGGCCACCCAGCGGTCGAACGCCACGCGGCGCATCGCCAGATCCAGCACGAACAGCACGAAGGCGATCACCAAGAGCGCGGTCCAGACCGGCTGCAGAGACCGCCGCACAGTCAAACCCTC